>DASUCV010000001.1 GCA_036275915.1 Candidatus Polarisedimenticolaceae bacterium
CTCAGCGTGAGGCCGAGGGCTTGTCGTCGGTCTCGCAAGAGTTGGGCGACCCCGGGGGAGATCGCCAGAGCGCGGCTGGGCATGACGGAATTCTACGCGCATCGTCAAGCGGCGGCGGGATGAAATTGTTGCTTGACAGCACCTGGCATCGCCGTATGGTTCCCGATAGAACGGTTGCGCTACGGCGTCCCCTGGCCCTGCTCTTTCGATTTGGGCAGGGTTCGGCTTCCGAACGTAGGATAGGCGTCCAAGGGGCGCTGGACATGCCTGGTCGACTCATCCTGCCGGCCGCGGCGTTGGCCGCGGTGCTTACGCTCTCGGCTGCCCGCGCCGAGCCGCTCTCGCTCGACGAGGCGATGGCGCTCGCCGAGCGCGCGAACCCGTCGCTCGCGGCCGAGCGCCTTCAGGTGCCGGTGGCGCAGGCCGGTATCGGTGTCGCGCGGCAGCGGCCGAACCCGGAGCTGGCTCTCGAAGAGGATCGGGAGACGCCCCACGACGCGCTGAGCCTCACGTTCCCGATCGAGACCGGCGGCAAGCGTGGCAAGCGCATCGACGTGGCCGAGGCCGCCGTGGGAACGAGCCAAGCGTCGCTCGCGAAGGTGACGATCGAGGTACGGGCGAAGGTGCGGCGCGCGTACTTCGGGCTCGCCGCCGCGGAGCGCTCGGCCGCCGAGGCGCAGGGCATGGCCGCGCTGGCGGCGCGCTCGCGCGACGCCGTCCGCGAGCGCGTCAAGAGTGGCGATGCCCCCCGTCTCGAGCAGCTCCAGACGGAGATGGCGGCGGCACAGAACGAGAACGAGGCGGTGACGGCGCTCGCGCTGGCGGCCTCGCGCCGCGCGGAGCTGAACGTGCTCCTCGGCCGCGCGACCGACGCCGAGACGACGACGGCCGGCGACCTCGGCGAAGGGGTGATCCCGGATCTCGCGACGGCGACCGCGACGGCCCTGTCGCACAACGGCGATCTCACGGTGCTCGAGGGACGCCTTCGCGAGCAGAATCATCGCGTGAGCCTGGCGCGTGCGCAGCGGTGGCCGGACTTCGGCGTGATGGGAGCGGTGACGCACCGCGACCCGGAATTCGATTGGGGCTGGCGCGCGGGCGTGTCCCTGACGCTGCCGGTGTTCCACAATCACGGCGCCGAGGCAAAGCTCGAGGAGGCGACGCTCGCGCAGCTCACGGCCGAGCGCGAAGCGCAGATCGCCGATGTACGCTCCAAGGTCGCTTCGGCATGGACGCTCGCGGACGCGCGCGGCAAGCAGTACGCGCGCTACCGTGACGAGATCCTGCCCACGGCACGCGAGGTGGAGTCGATGGCGGAAGAGTCGTACCACGCGGGGCAGACGGGCCTCGTCGAGCTGATCCAGGCGATCTCGGCGGTGCGCGACGCGCGCGGCCGCGCCGTGGACGCCGGCCTCTCGTACCAGGAGGCGCTGGCGGATCTCGAGGAAGAGATCGGAGCGCCGATCCCATGAGACGTATCGTCGCTGGTTTTGCGATCGCGCTTCTCGCGGTCTCCTGCGCGAAGAAGGGCGAGGAGGAGGTCGAGACGACCGGCGTCGTCCCCGTATCGGTCGAGACCGTGCGCAAGGGAACGATCCGCGCGCTCGTCAGCGCCGCCGCCGTCGTCAGGCCGGCGACCGGCGCCGCGCTCGACGTGATCCCTCCCGCCGAGGCGCGCATCGTCGAGCTGCCGGCTTCGGTCGGCGACCGCGTCGCGAAGGGCGGAGTTCTCGTGCGGTTCGAGGTGCCGACGCTCGCGTCGGACCTCTCCGCCCGCGAGTCGGACGTCAAGAGCGCGCGGGCGGCCCTCGAGGCGGCCCAAGCCGCCTTCGACCGGGAGAGCCACCTCGTCGAGCGCGGGATCGCCGCCGGGAAGGACCTCGAGGCTGCGCGGCGCGACCGGACGAGCGCCGAGTCGGCCCTTGCGGCGTCGGAGAGCGCCCTCGCCGCCGCCAAGGAGCTGGCGGCGCGGTCGGTCGTGCGCGCACCGTTCGACGGCGTCGTCACCGTGCGCACGCACAATCCCGGCGACCTCGTCGAGCCGGGAGGCGACCCGATCCTCGAGCTCGTCGATCCGGCCCGGCTTCAGGTCGAGGCCTCGGTTCCGGTGACCGACCTGCCGCACGTGACGGCGGGAGCGTCGGCGCGCGTCATCGGCCCGGCGACGTTTCCGCCCGAGACCGCGACGGTGCTCGCGGTCCCCGGCGCCGTCGATTCCACGACGGCGATCGCGACCGTGCGGCTCGGCCTTCCTAAGGCGACGCGGCTGCCCTCGGGGACCCCCGTGCACGTCGAGATCGTCGCGGGCGAGCACGCGAACGTGCTCATCGTCTCGGCGGCCGCGATCGTCCGCGACGGCGACGACGCGTTCGTGTTCGTCGCCGGCGACGACCACGCCGCCCACCGCCGCAAGGTCGAGGTCGGGATCGTGGCCGAGCCCGACGCCGAGATCGTCTCCGGCCTCGAAGGCAACGAGCAGGTCGTCTCGCGCGGCGCCGCGGGCCTGCCGGACGGCGCGAAGATCGCCGTCCGCGGATGAACCCCGCCAAGACCGCGCTCGCCCACAAGCGCACGGTCGTCCTCGCGACCGTGCTCCTGTGCCTGGCGGGCGCCGTCGCGCTGCCGTTCCTTCCGAGCTCGATCTACCCGCGGCTCGCCTTCCCGCGGGTCATGGTCATCGCCCACAGCGGGACTCTTCCCCCGAAGACGATGGCGCTCACCGTCGTGCGGCCGATCGAGCAAGCGCTCATGGAGGTGCCGGGGATCCGCCGCGTCCGCTCGAAGACCTTCCGCGGAGCGACCGAGATCTCGGCCCTCTTCGAGGACACGACGGACATGGACAATGCGCTGCAGCAGGCGCAGTCGCACATCGCGGAGATCCGCTCGTCGCTGCCGGAGAACATCGACCTCGACGTCGAGAGGGTGACCCTCTCCGAGTTCCCGATCCTGAGCTTCAACCTGACCGGCGGCCTCTCCGTCCCCGATCTCTACGACTACGGGTACTACGTCATGCGCCCGGCGCTGGCGCGCGCGCGGGGTGTCGGCAAGATCGAGGTGCTCGCGAGCGACACGCGGGAGATCGAGGTCGTGGTGGATCCCGCGAAGGCCGCCGCGTCCGGCGTCACGGTCCCGAAGATCGCCGACGCACTCCGCGCCGCGAACCGCCTCGAGCCGATCGGCCGGACGGTGCGGGGCGGCCGGCAGACGCTCGAGCTCGCCGCGGGACTCTTCAGGTCGGTGGACGACATCGCCGCGGTGCCGATCGCTCTCGACAAGGGCACCGTCGTTCGCGTCGGCGATCTCGCCGCGGTGACGCCGGGCTCGCCCGACCGCACGCGGCTCATCGCGGGGAACGGCAGGGAGGCGGCGATCGTCAGCATCAGCCAGCAGCCGAGCGCGAACACCGTCTCGGTACGCGGCGAGGTCGAGCGCGCGATGGCGGGCCTTGCCTCGAGCCTCCCGTCGGGGCTGACGATCACGAAGGTCTACGATCTCGCCGAGTTCGTCGAGGCGGCGATCGGAAGCGTGCGGGACGCGATCCTGATCGGCGGCGTCCTCGCGGTCCTCGTGCTCGCCTTCTTCCTTCGCGACTTTCGCATGACCGTCATCGCGGCGATCACGCTCCCCCTCACCGTCCTCGCGACGTTCGTCTTCATGCGCCTGTTCGACGAGCCGATCAGCCTCATGTCGATGGGCGGGATCGCCGTCGCGATCGGTCTCGTCATCGACGATGCGGTCGTCGTCGTCGAGAACATCTACCGCCGGCGCGAGGACGTCGCGGAGGCGACCGGCGAGCTGGTGGCGCCGGTGGTCGGATCGACGCTGACGACCGTCGTCGTGCTCGCTCCCCTCGGCTTGCTCTCGGGCGTCGCGGGCCAGTTCTTCCGCGCTCTCTCGCTGACGCTGTCGTCGGCGGTGCTCCTCTCGCTCGTCTTGGCGCTCACGCTCATTCCGGTCCTTGCGGCGCGAGCGCTGCCCAAGAAACGCGCGGAGGGCGAGCGCACCTGGCGGCCCGCGCTCTACTCCCGGACGCTCGCGCGCGCTGTCGCCCGCCCTCGCCTCGCCGTGGCGGCGGTGGCGCTCCTCATCGCCGGGGCCGCCGTTCTCTACGTGCTCATCCCGTCCGGCTTCCTCCCGAAGATGGATGAGGGCGGCTTCGTCGTCGACTACATCACGCCGGCGGGTACGGCCCTCGTCGACACCGATCGCGACGTCAAGGCGATCGAGGCGCTCCTCGCGAAGGTCCCCGAGGTCGCGTCGTTCTCGCGGCGCACCGGATCGGAGCTGGGACCGCTCGCCACGGAGCAGAACCGCGGCGACATCCTCGTCCGGCTCGTTCCTCGGAGCCGCCGCCACCGGTCGGCCGACGAGATCGTCGACGAGCTGCGCGGGAAGGTGCACGATGCCGTCCCCGGGGTCGACGTCGAGTTCGTGCAGCTCCTCCAGGACGTCCTCGGCGACCTCGAGGGCGCGGCGGCGCCGGTCGAGGTCAAGATCTTCGGCGACGATCCCGCGGTCCTCGCGACGATCGCGGATCGCGCCGAGGAGCGCCTCGAGAAGGTCCGCGGGCTCGTCGATCTCGTCGGGCCGCAGACCGGAAACCCTGAGATGAACTGGACGATCGACCGGGCCGCGGCGACGCGCCTCGGCGTCTCGGTGCAGGAGGTCGCCGATCAGCTCTCCGCGGCGTGGCTCGGCGAGGCGGCGACCGACCTTCAGCTCGAGGATCGGACCGTTCCCGTCCGCGTGCGCTACACCGACGCTTTCCGCTTCGACCCCGCCAAGCTCGCCACGACGCCGATCGAGGGCGACAAGGGAAAGATGGTCCCCCTGTCGAGCCTCGCCGCGGCGACGCCGTCGGACGGCCCCGCGCTTCTCTTCCGGGAGAACCTCCGCTCCATGGCCATGATCACCGGGCGGATCGAGGATCGCGATCTCGGCGGCACGGTCGCCGACGTCAAGAAGACGCTCGGGTCACTCGAGCTGCCCGTCGGCTACCTGATCGAGGTCGGGGGCCAGGACGAGGCGCAGAGCCAAGCGTTCCGCGAGCTGGCGCTCGTGCTCGGGGCCGCCGCCGCGCTCGTGCTCCTCATCCTCGTCGCGCAGTTCCGCGCGTTCGCGCCCGCGCTCGTCATCCTCGCGGTCGCGCCGCTCTCGTTCGCGGGCGCCTTCCTCCTGCTCCTCGTGACGGGGACCGAGCTGAACGTTTCGTCTGCGATGGGACTGATCCTCCTCATCGGTCTCGTCGTCAAGAACGGCATCATGCTCATCGATTATTCCCACCGCCTCGAGCAGGACGGCCTCCCTCCTCGCGACGCGATGGTCGAGGCGGGCATCGTCAGGCTGCGCCCGATCCTCATGACGACGCTCTGCACGCTGTTCGGACTCCTGCCGCTGGCCCTCGGCCTCGGCTCGGGCGCCGAGCTGCAGAAGCCGCTGGCGCTCGCCGTCATCGGCGGGCTCGGGCTGTCGACGCTCGGAACGCTCTACCTCGTTCCGGCGATCTATGTGGCGTGGCGCGAGCGAAGAAAGTCGACAGTCAACAGTTAACAGTTAACAGTTAACAGTACTGTCGACTGTCAACTGTTGACTGTGAACTGTTCTTCCAGCACCGGAATCACGATGCGGAATGCGGCGCCGCCGAGGTCGCTCGTGCCGCAGTCGATCGTGCCGCGGTGGCGGAGCACGATCGCGCGGGCGACGGCGAGCCCGAGGCCGACGCCGTCGGTCGTGTGGCGCGTCGCGGGGGCACGGTGGAACCGCTCGAAGACGCTCGCGCGCTCGGACTCGGCGACGCCGGGCCCGTCGTCGTCGACCGTGACGGTCGCGGTCGTGCCGTTCCTCACGGCACGCACCCGCACGTGCGCCTCGCTCCCCGCGAACTTCCGCGCGTTCTCGACGAGGTTCGCGATCGCGCGCTCCAGCAGCTCCTCGCTCCCGCGCACGAGGATCTCGTCAGGAGCGTCGACCATCGCGGACTGGCGCGTGCCGATCGCCCGCGCGAGGTCGCACAGGTTGACGGGAGTCTGCGGCAGCGGTGCCGCCTCGGAGCGCGCGAGGAGGAGGAGCGCGTCGACGAGCGCGTTCAACGCATCGACCTCGCGCAGCGCGTGCGACGCGTGCGCGGCCTGCGGCGCGGAGAGCGACCCCTCCACGACGAGCCGCTCGAGACGTCCCCGGATCGCCGCGAGCGGCGTGCGCAGCTCGTGGCTCGCCTCCTGGCTGAAGCGGCGCTCGCGCGCGAGCGCGTCGCCCAGCCGGGCGAGGAGGCCGTTGAACGAATCTTGCAGCGTCGCGATCTCGCGTGCGTTCGCTTCGACGACGAGCCGCACCTCGGGATCGGCGGCGGATGCGGCGGCCGCGGCTTCGAGGTGTCCGAGCGGAACGAGGCGCCGCGAGAAGAGGGCTCGACCCAGGAGCGCGCCGACGATCGCCGCGACGGGAAGCGCGCCGAGAAGCACCGCCCCGAATCGCCGCACCTCGGATTGGTGGAGGACGTCGGTCGTGACGACGCGCACGACGTACTCCGATCCGCACCAGCGCGCGCACGCGCGGAAGTGCCCCGAGGCGGCTCCTCGCTCCTTGGGGACCGCGGTCACCGCCGCGGCGTTGATGGCGACGTCGAACGCGTCCGGGTCCCAGTCCGCGACCTTGCCCAGCGCTTCGGCGACGTGGCCCTCCTTGTCGAGGAGCTCGAAGCGGAACCCTTGCAGCCCCGCTTCCGCGAAGTACTCGCGTGCGGCCCGAAGCATGCCGAACTTCTGCTCGGCCGCCTCGACCTCGATCCCGTTCGCGACCTCGACACCGATCGCCTCCAGGGTCTCGTCCTGGTGCTCGCGCAGGAGGATGGCCGACGCGCCCATCGTCGCGAGGACGAGCGCGGCGCAGGCCATGGTGACGACGAGCGTGTGAACTCGGAAGAGCTGCCCGATGAGGGTCGGACGCTTCACGCTTCCGACCGCAGCGAGTAGCCGACGCCGCGGAGTGTCCGGACGGCGTCGGGCGCACCGGCATCGGCGAGCTTCCGGCGCAGCCGCGCGATGAGGACCTCGAGGCTCCCCGACGACGCGTCGTCGTCGGTCCCCCAGACCGAGAGGAGGAGCGACGATCGCGGAACGACACGGCCGCGCTGGCGCGCCAGCGTCTCGAGGATGTCGAACTCGCGTGCCGTGAGCGGCACCTCGCGCGTTCCTGCGACGACGCGGCGCGCGGACGTCTGGACCTCGACGGGACCGATGCGGACGATCTCGTCCGCGAGACGCGGGCCCCGACGGAGGAGCGCCTTGACGCGCGCGCGCAGCTCGGCGGCGGCGAAGGGCTTCTTCAGGTAATCGTCCGCGCCGGCCTCGAGCCCCGCGACGCGATCCTCGACGTCGCCGCGAGCGGTGAGCATGAGGACCGGGGTCGCGTCCGCGTCCCTCCGGAGTCCGCGGCACAGATCGATGCCGGGCCGGTCCGGGAGCATCCAATCGAGCACGACGCCGGCGAAGCCGCCCTCACGCAGGGCGGCCTCCGCCGCGGCGCACGTCGCGACGCCGCGGACGTCGAATCCGGCTTCCTTGAGCGTGGTCTCGACGAAAGCCCGGACCTCGCCGTTGTCCTCGACGACCAAGATCCGCATGGACGGAGAGGATACCGCAGGATCCGCCGATGTTCGGGTTGCGTTCGGGTCAAGGCCGTACGTTCGGCCTATGCGCGGGGTCGTGCGGGCGGGCGCGTGTCTTTTCGTCCTGGGTAGTATCGGAATTCCCCCTGTGAGCTCCCAGGAAGCGCCCGCCGGCGACCCCGCCCCTCTCGAGGCGGCGATCGTGCCTCAGGGTCCGCTCCGGGACCCGTCCGACGACGAGGTCCCCGACGACGCCGCGCTCGAAGCGCAGGGGGCCGTCATCGGCACGATCACGGTCGACGCGGCGAACATCTTCGACAAAGAGGATCCGAAAGAGAACAAGAAGCTCCTGCGGGCCGCCGACAAGCTTCATGTGACGACGCGCCCGAACGTCATCCTCCGGCAGCTCACGTTCAAGACCGGCGATTGCTATTCCCGTGCGGCGCTCGACGAGTCGGAGCGCCACCTCCGCCACAACGGCTACCTCTACGACGCCACGATCCGGCCGGTCCGTTACGACGGACACACGGTCGACGTGATCGTGCACACGCGCGACGTGTGGACGCTGCGGCCCGGCCTCAACTTCAAGCGCAGCGGCGGCACGAACACGCTCCACTTCGGGATCCAGGACGGGAACTTCCTCGGCCTCGGCAAGAACGTCCAGATCGAGCGGCGAAGCTCGGTTGACCGCGTCGAGACCGGGATCGACTACGTCGACCCGATGTTCGCGCGCACGCACGCGCGCCTCGAGGCCGGGTACTCGAACAACAGCGACGGCAAGGCCAGCGTGGCCGCGATCGACCGCGGGTTCTGGAAGGTCGACGAGGACTGGGCCGCCGGGATCCGGGGTGAGACGAACCTCAGGACCGACCCGCTCTACGCGCTCGGGATGATCACCGACCAGTTCCGGGAGGACCGCACCTTCTTCGAGGGGTACTACGGGCGGCATCTGGCCACCGTCGGGACCGTGACGTACCGCATCCTGTCGGGGTTCACGTACGACCACTCGCTCTTCTCCCCGCTGCCCCAGCCGGGGGCGACGAACGTGCTCCCCGCCGACCGCACCCTCTCCTACCCGTGGATCGGGTTCGAGATCTTCCACGAGGCGTACGTCCGCGCCCACGACATGGACAAGCTCGGCCGGACGGAAGACTTCAACCTCGGGCGCGACCTCAACGTCCGGCTCGGGTTCGCGTCACCGGCGTTCGGCGCCGACCGCAGCGCGGGCATGGTCGACATCGCGTGGACGTCGGGCTTCTCCCCGGGCGCGGGGCAGGTCATCACGCTCGCCGCCACCGCCGACGGCCGCGTGACCTCGACCCGCGTCGAGAACGGGATCGCCACCGCCGCCGTGCGCTATTACCACCGCTGGGCCGAGTGGTCTCTGTTCTTTTCCAGCCTGTCGTGGACCGAGGCGACCAACCTCGACGCCGACCAGCAGATCACCCTCGGCGGCGACAACGGATTGCGGGGCTACCCGCTCCGGTACGCCGTCGGAGACCGCAGCATCCTCCTCACCGTCGAGCAGCGCTTCTACCTCGACCGCGAGTTCGTGCACCTCTTCCGCCTCGGGGCCGCGGTCTTCGCCGACGTCGGAAAGGCGCACAGCGAGGACCCGAACCCCGCGTCGCACCTCGGCGTGCTCAAGGACGTCGGCCTCGGCGTCCGGATCGGGCAAACGCGCTCGGCCCATGCGAACGTCGTTCGCATCGACGTGGCGCTACCGTTCGATGCCGGTGGAACGGGGCTCCATCCCCAGCTCCTCGTCACGACCGGGGAGACCTTCTGATGAGCGGGTCCTCTCGCCTGCGGCTGGCGGCTTACGTGCCGTTCGTCTTCGTCGTCGTGGGCGCCGTCCTGCGGACCCTACTCTACGTCGGGTTTCACGAAACCTTCCGCGCCGGCGACGCCGTGCTCGCGCTCGCGGTGGGTGCGCTCATGGATGGCCTCGTCGGCGTGCTCGCCGCGCTCCCGTTCGCGCTGTGCCTGTCGCTGTTCCGGCTCAGGTGGCTCGAGCGGCCGGCGCTCCGCTTCGCCGCGCTCGCCGCGTTCGGTGCCGTGGCCACGTTCTTCGCCACCGTCGAGTGGTACTTCTTCGACGAGTTCAACTCCCGCTTCAACAACATCGCCGTCGATTACGTGCGCAACCCCGGCGAGGTCCTCGGCAACATCCACGAGAGCTACCGGGTCGGGCTCGTCGCGGCAGGCTCGGTCGTCGCCGGGCTCGTCCTCGCCGCCGCCGGCATGCGCGCGATGCGTGGGCTCACGCTCCCGGCCCCGAGGCGGCGCGACCGCGTCCGGCGCCTCGCCGTGACGCTCGTCGCTGCGACGTCAGCGGCCGGCGCCCTCGCGCTCGCTCCCTCCGACGTGAGCGCCGACCGCATCGTCAACGAGATCGCACAGAACGGCGTCGCGCGCTTCGCCCACGCCGTGCGCACCGGCAACCTCGACTACGCCCTCTACTACCGCACGCTTCCGAAGAACCTGGCGCGGCGCCGCGCGGCCGTCGTGCTCGATGCGTCATGGATGGGGCCGGACGCCGAGACGGCCGCCCCCCCGGACCCCACTCCCGACACTTCGCCGAAGCCCTGGGACGTCGTCGTCATCCTCGAAGAGAGCCTCGGGAGCGAGTTCATCGGCGCGCTCGGGCACGAGCGCAAGACGCCGGGCTTCGACCGCTGGAGCAACGAAGGGCTCCTGCTCACGAACCTCACCGCGACGGGAAACCGCACGGTGCGCGGTCTCGAGGGAACGCTCTGCTCGATGGTCCCGCTCCCCGGCGCCGCGGTCCTGAAGCGGATGAAGCACGCGCCGGTGGCGACGCTCGCCGGCGTCTTCCAGCTCGAGGGGTACAAGACCGCCTTCGTCTACGGCGGCTGGGGGCGGTTCGACGACATGAAGCCGTTCTTCCCGAACAACGGCTTCGACGAGTTCATCGAGCGCGACGCCTATCCGAAAGACGCCTTCAGCACGGTCCTAGGGGTCGCCGACGAGTGGATCTTCGCGCAAGCGCTCGCGCGCCAGAAGGCCGCGGCGGCGAAAGGCGAGCGCCTGTTCATGACGGTCTTGACCGTCAGCAACCACCGGCCGTTCCAGGTCCCCGAGCGCGGCACCGCGTTTCCGGCCGCGAGGCAGAACCGCGATGCGGCGGTCGCCTACGCCGACTGGGCGCTCGCCGACTACCTCGACAAGGCGAGGGCCGAGGGCCTGCTCGATCACACGCTCGTTCTCATCGAGGGCGATCATGGGGCGCGCGTCTACGGCGAGCAGGTGATCCCGACGCCGAGCTACCGCATCCCCGGCCTCTTCCTCGTGCCCGACCCGGCGTGGAAGGGCCGCCGTCTCGACCGGCTCGCCTCGCAGATCGATCTCGCCCCGACGCTCTTGGCGCTCACCGGCCGCGACAGCCCCGTGCCGTTCCTCGGTACCGACCTGACCGATCTCCCCGCGGAGGGCGGCCGCGCCTTCGTCCAGCACAACCGCGACGTCGGCCTCCTCACCGACACAGCGCTCGTCACCCTCGGCCTCCAGCACGCGGACATCTGCTACACGCGGAGCGGCCGCGACAGCGACGCGTTCACCCGCGCCGCCACCTGCGCGAGCAGCCCCGCCCTTCAATCGCTCGAGGACGACGCAGCGGCCGTATTCCAGACCGCCGACGAGATGCTGCGCGCCGGCGACTACACGATCAAGAAGGATGCGCCGAGCGTCGCGGAGAATCGCTGAGACGCTACAATGGCCGCATGGACCGAGACGAGCGGACCCATTCCGAGGACGGCGTCGACCTCACCCTCATCCGGTGGATGCTGTCGCTGACGCCGGCCGAGCGGCTCCAAGTGCTCGAGTCCAACATCCGATCGCTGGAGGCGTTGCGCGGTGCCGCCAACCGCCGCTGACGTCTCGGGGCTTCTTCGCGTCCTCGCCGCGCACGACGTCAAGTTCATCGTGATCGGAGGCGTCTGCGCCGTCTTGCATGGCGCTCCGGTCTCGACGTTCGATCTCGACATCGTTCCCGATCGGTCGCCGGACAACGTCGCGAGGCTGCTCGAAGTGCTGAAGGGCTTGGGAGCTGTCCATCGAGACCCCGCCGGTCGCACGATCGAGCCCGACGCTTCGCGCCTTGGCGGGCCCGGCCACAACCTCTTGTCGACACGCTCTGGCCCTCTCGACGTTCTCGGCACGATCGGCGCCGGAAGAGACTTTCAGTCGCTAGAACCGCGATCACGCCTGGTGGATCTCGGCGACGGAGTCCGCGTTCGCGTCCTCGATCTCGACGCACTCATCGAGACGAAGCAGGAGGCCGGACGGGACAAGGATCGCGCGGTGATCCCGATTCTCCAGCAGACGCTCGCGGAGAGTCGCCGTCATCGCACGTAACCGATCGCGCGCAGCTGATCGAGCAGCTCTTTCTCGGTCTCGTCGGGCAGCGGGATGTCGGGGACATAGCCCTGCCCTGATCCGTAATGCGCAACCTCTTTGGCGTGAAGCGGCGCCGTGAACCAGTCGGCTCGCGGTGATGATCTCAAGTCCTTCGCGACGGGCAATCCCAGAGCCGCCGCCAACGTGGGCATGACGTCGTAGAGCGTCGCGTCGGGGAGCTTTCCGGTCTTCACGCCGGGACCCGCGATGACGAAGATCCCGGGCGGCGCGTCGGGATGGTCGCCGGTGCGCTTGGGGTTGTCCTCGGGCTCGAAGCCGTGGTCGGAGAGCAAGAGCACGCCGGTGTCGGCGTCGCGAAGCGCCAAGAGCTTGTCGAGCCACTCGTCGGCGTAGCGCGCGAACGCTTCGACGGTGCCGGCGTAGAGCGGCTGCTGCGCCTCGAGCGACGCGCGCTCGTCCTTGCTCCACTTCATCGATGCGAAGCGCGAGGGGTCCTTGAAGTAGAGAAAATAGTGCGACGCGAAGTCGATGCACTGGAAGTGGACCATCGCCAGCTCGGGGCGGATCGCGGGGTACTCGGCTTCGGCGATGCGTCCGGTCATCGTGTCGAAGAGCCACGCCTTCTTGAGGAAGAACTTGCGCTCGTCCTCGCCCGCACGCAGCGCGCGCGCGAGCGGCGCCTGGAATTCGGCTGCATCGGCGGGGCCGTACGCGGCGAAGCGGCGCAGGGCGGGCGGCATCGCCTGCGTGACCTCGCGCTGGATCGCCAAGATCTCCGGGAGGCGCGAGGTCGGATAGACGAGGCCGGCGCCGGTCTTCGTCGCGTCGTCGTGGATCGCCATCCGGTCTTCGAGGTGCTCGTGGTAGAGGAAGTTCGAGACCATGAGGCCGTCGATGCGGTCGGCGGGGAAGGTGTTGTGATAGCCGACGACGAGCGACGGGCGTCCGGCGTCGGTCATCAAGTTCCACAACGCGCGCGCGCGCCGGTCGGCATTCGTGAAGAGGCGGCGCGTCTCTCCGTTCTCCACACGCCCCCACGCGAGGATGCCGTGATGGGCGGGATCGACGCCGGTCGCGACGGTCGTCCACAGCACCGGCGAGAAGGTCGGCTTGAAGCTCCTCATGGCGCCGTAGCCGCCTTCGCGCATCAAGCTCGAGAGCGCGGGCATCTTCCCCGCATCGACGAGCGGCAGGAGGAGGTCCCATCCGGCGCCGTCCCACCCGACGACGATCCATCGCTTGGGGAGGCGGCCCTCCGCCGAAGCGGGCGCCGCGTTCCACGGCGCGCGCCAGGTATCGAGCGCGGTATTGCCGGCGACCGGCGCGTACGAAGGGCCCCACGGACGCCACCACGCGAGGGCGGCGGCGAGCGCGAGGACGACGAAGGCGATGACTGCTTTGCGCACCGTCAGTGGCGGTAGAGCCGCTCGCGATTCCGGTACAGGTAGACGACGATCGCGACGTTGACGACGAGGATCACGACGATCGTGATCGACGGCTCTCTGACGAGCCCGTACGTTTCGATCGGCACGAAGAAGGCCGACTCGGCGAGGACGAGGCGGCCGACCCATCGCGAGCGATAGATCAGACCGAGCCCTTCGCCGAGCGACAGCGCGCCGTAGAGCAAGGCCCCGGTCGCCGCCCATTTGACGTTGCCGGGGGTGATCTCGTCGATGCGGTCGCCCAGCCGGTCGAAGAACTTCGTTTCCGGGTCGAGCTTGAACCGCCGGACCGTCGCGTCGAAGTGGGGCCGGAGGTCCTCGCCGACGAGCTCGTACGCCTTCACCGCCAGGACGATGCCCAGGACCCCGCGCAGGAGCTTGAGCGCGATGATCGCGTAGAGGGTGGGGGCTCGTTTGGAGGGGGAAGGCAAGGCGGAGTGATTCTACCCGATGCCCGAACTCCGGTAGACTGCGCGCCGATGGCCGGGGGACGCCGTATCTGGATCGCGCGTACGGCGGTGATCGCGACGGCGGCGGCGCTCTGGTTTTCCCCTGTTCCGGACGGATTGAGCGCGCCGGCGTGGCACCTGTTCGCGCTCTTCGCGGGCGCGATCTTCGCAGTCGTGGCCGGCGCCCTCCCGATCCTGACCGCCTCGCTCATCGCGGCCGCGCTGGCGGTCCTGACGGGGACGCTCGCCCCCGCGCACGCGTTCGGCGGGTTCTCGAACGGGACGATCCTCCTCATCGTCGTCGCGTTCCTCGTGGCGCGCGCGGTCGTCACCACCGGCCTGGGTCAACGCATCGGTTATGGCGTCGTCGCGCTCTTCGGCCGGTCGACGCTCGGTCTCGCCTACAGCGTGTTCGTGGTGGATGCGCTCATCGCGCCGGCGTTCCCGAGCAACACGGCGCGATCCGGGGTGCTCTTCCCGTTGACCTACTCGCTCGCCGAGGCGGCGGGCGCCGAGCCCGCGCAGCCGGCGCGTCGGCGACTCGGGGCGTTCCTCATGTTCTCCGGCATCGCGAGCCTCAGCGTGTCGTCCGGCCTCTGGCTGACGGCGATGGCGGCGAACCCCGTGGGTGCCGAAATCGCGAAGCCGTTCGGCGTCTCGATCGGTTTCGGCTCGTGGCTGATCGCGGCTTCCGTCCCGTCCCTCGTCGCGATGGGCGTCCTGCCGCCGCTGCTCTTCGCGATCTTCCGCCCCGAAGTGCGGTCGACGCCGGAAGCGCCCGCGGCCGCGAAGAAGGCCCTGGCCGCGATGGGACCGCTCCGCCGGAGCGAGAAGATCGTCGCGGTGACGTTCGTCGCGATGGTCGTCCTCTGGGCGGCCGGCGGGCGGCTCGGGATCGATGCGACTGCGGTGGCGTTCGCAGGGCTCGCGGTCCTGCTCGTCACCGGCGTGCTGACGCCTTCTCTTCTCGCGAAGGAAGGCGACGTGCTGGCCGTCTACCTTTGGTTCGCGATCTTGTTCACGCTCAGCAGCCAGCTCAATGAGCTCGGGTTCATGGCGTTCCTCGGCGAGAGGTTGGCCTCGCATCTCGGCGGGCTCGCCCCAGGGGTCGCCGGCGTGGTGCTGGTGGTGGCGTACGTCGCCCTGCACTACCTCTTCGTCAGCCAGACGGCGCACCTGCTCGCCCTGTTCGGGGTGTTCCTCGACGTCGGCGTTCGCCTCGGCGTCCCGGCCGCGCCGCTCGCCTTCCTTCTCCTGTTCGCGACGAACTTCTTTTCGTCGTTGACGCCGCAGGCTTCGAGCGCCAATCTCCTGTTCGCCGGCAGCGGCTATCTCTCGCAAGGCGAGATGTACCGGGCCGGAGCGGCGACCACGGGAGCTTGTCTCGTGGTGTTCCTGGCGGTGGGGCTCCCGTGGCTCATGTGGGTGACACGATGACGACCGCCGACGCCCCGCGCCGCCGCCTGCTGGACCCGACCGATCGCTTCTCCGAGATTCTGTTCGGTCTCATCATGGTCCTGACGTTCACCGGGACGCTGAGCGTCGCGGAAGCGGGGCGACAAGAGGTTCGCGAGATGCTCGTCGGAGCGCTCGGATGCAACCTCGCCTGGGGGATCGTCGACGCGATCATGTTCCTGATCTCTTCGCTCACCCTGAGGGCCCGCGGCCACACGCTGCTCCGCGCGCTCCAGGCCGCCACGGACAAGAAGGCGGCGGCCGCGAGCATCGCCGAGGTTCTTCCCGAGCGCCTCGCCGCCGTGCTGCTGCCGGAGGACCTCGAGTCGATGCGACGGCGCCTCGCCGCGCTCCCCGCGCCGCCCGCCAAGGTGATGCCGTCGCGTCAGGAGTGGCTGCAAGCGGTGGCGATCTGTGTCCTGGTCTTCCTGTCGACCTTCCCGGTGACGATCCCGTTCATGTTCATCCACGACGCGCATCGGGCGCTCCGGCTCTCGAACGCCGTCGCCCTCGTCATGTTGTTCCTTCTCGGGCATTCGCTCGGCAAGTACGCCGGCGGGAGGCCGTGGCTCCTCGGACTCGGGATGCTCGTCTTGGGGCTCGCCCTCGTCGGCCTGACGATCGTGCTCGGCGGATGAAGAAGCTCATCCCGATCGTGGCCTTCCTGGCGCTCGCGGCGGCGCCCGTCTTTGCGGACGACGCGAAGCCGGAGTGGGCGTGCTCCGTCTCCCTCTGGGGCTACGACGTGCCGGAGTCGCAAGACTACCTCAACCCGAACTTCACCGCCGATCGCGGCCGTCTCCACCTCGAGGTGCGTTACCAGTACGAGGCCATCGATACGACCTCGGTCTGGGCGGGCGCGAACTTCCACGCCGGCAAGAGCTGGTCGTTCGATGCGACGGCGATGCTCGGCGGGGTCTTCGGCGATCTCGACGGCGTGGCCCCGGGCTACCGGCTCTCGCTCGAGCACAAGTGGTTCTACCTGGCGAGCGAAGGCGAGTACTTCATCAGCAGCCACGGCGACGACGGCGACTATCTCTACAGCTGGACGGAGGCCGGCGGCTACCCGGTCTCGTGGTTCCGCCTCGGCCTCGCGGCCCAGCGGACTCGTGCCTATCAGAGCGATCTCTCCATCCAGCGCGGCGCCTACGTCGGATTCACCTTCAAGTCGTTCGACGCGGCGGCGTACGTCTTCAACCCGTGGGACGACCCGACGTACGTGCTCGCCCTGCGCTTGGACTTCTAGGCCCCGAGGTAGCGCGCGACCGCGGTCTCCATGTTGAAGACGAGCCCTTCGCGCCCGAGCGTCGCACCGAGCGGCGCGCGCTGCACCATCTCGAGCACATCGGGGTTGAGCTTGACGAGCCAGAGCGAGACTCCGAAATCGCGGATGCGCCGCTCGGCTTCCGTCAGCGTCTTGAGGGCGGAGTACTCGAGATCGGGCACGCCGCCCAGCTCGAGCGCGACGACCTTGGGCTTCTCCCGCTCGATGAGCGGCCGTAGCTTCTCGAGGACGAGCCCGGCGTTCGCGAAGTAGATCGATCCGTCGAGGCGCACCATGAGAAGACCGGCGAAGGTCTCGTCGTCGGGGTGATCGGCGCGGAGGGGCCGGAAGACGTTCGTGCCGCGCTTCCGGCCGAGGATGTGGATCCGCGTGCTCGATCCGGTGCGCGCGAGCGCGGCGAGCGAGATCACGATCGCGACGAGGATCCCCTTCAAGGTGCCGAGCGCGATGACGGCGAGACACGCGATGAGCGCCCAGCGGAACTCCATGAAGCGCACGCGGCGGATCGCCAGGAACTCGGACGGCTTGATGAGGCCGAACGAGTAGACGATGACGATCGCCGCAAGCGTCGCGTGCGGCATCAATCCGATGTACGGCGCGAGGAAGAGCATGGTGAGCAGCGCCGCGAGCGCGGTGACGACGCCCGCGAGGCGCGTCTTGGCGCCGGCCATCCGGTTGACCGCCGTCTGCGAGGTGCCGCCGCCCGCCGCCATCGCGCCGAGGAAGGCGCCGCCCGCGTTGGCGACGCCGGTCGCGAGCAGCTCTCGGTTCGCCCTGGGGAGCGGCTCGTCCGGCGACGAGAACGCGCGCCCGGCGGCGATCGTCTCGGTGAAGCTCATGAGCGCGATGCCGAGCGCGCCCGGCCAGAGCTCCCTCGCCAGCGCGATATCCGGAAGCGTGATCGCCGGCAGGCCCTTCGGCAGCGCCCCGACCGCGGCGATCCCGTAGGCGTCGAGCTTGAAGAGGGCCATCCCTGCGATCCCGAGACCGGCCGCGATGAGCGGCGCCGGCCAGCGCGGGGCGAAATGCTCGAATGCGACGAGGAGAGCGATCGTGCCGAGAGCGACGGCGAGCGTGGGCCACGAGGTCTCGGGAAGGCTCTTCGCGATCGCGGCGAGATTGTGGAGGAAGCCGCCCTTCACGATGTGGGTCCCGAGGAGCTTGGGGATCTGATCCACGACGATGACGAGCCCGATCCCCGCCTTGAAGCCGACGAGCACCGGCTCCGAGATGAAGTTCGCGACGAACCCCAGGCGGAGCACCCCCGCGGCGACGAGGATCGCCCCGACGAGGAGCGTGAGCGTGGCCGACGCGCGGATCGGGTCGGCGGCCTCCGCGATTTGACCGATCTGCGCGCCGACGAGGATGGCGAGGGTCGTCGTCGTCGAGACCGAGAGCACGCGCGACGACCCGAGGAAGGCGTAGAGGAGCATCGGGATGAACGCGGTGTAGAGGCCGGCCTGAACGGGGAGGCCCGCGATCGTGGCGTACGCCATCGCCTTGGGGATGACGACCGCGGCGGTCGTCGCACCCGCGAGCAGGTCGAAGCGGAGGTTCGCCCGGTCAGACATCGGCGAACTGGATGACGGCCTTGATGTCGTCGGGCTGGCGCGCGAGCGCCGAGGCAAAGTCTTTCGGGGCGATACGCCGTGTGATGAGCCGTGCGAGCCACTCGCGGTCGGCGCGCGCGAGGGCTTCGCCCGCCTTGTACCAGTGGCGCTTGTTCGCGTTGACGCTCCCGACGACGACGTTGTTCCTGAGGACCATCTCCGCCGCGAGATCGGCGGTGGCGAAGCCGCTCGCGGCGCCGCCGCTCCCGACGCCGGTAAGGCAGACGATCCCACCGGCGCCGATGCATTGAAGGGCGTCCGAGATGACCTGGCCGACCCCCGTGCACTCGACGATGACGTCCGGCTGGAATCCGACGTCCTTGACCGAGCCGCTGTGGTACGTCGCGCCGAGCGCTTTCACGAGATCGGGCTTCGGCCCCGTCGTCACGCGGTCGAGCACGTGCACCTCGAGCCCGCGCTGACGCCCGAGCAACGCCGCGAGGAGTCCGATCGGACCCGCTCCCGTCACGAGAACCGTGCGCGGCTCCCAGAAGGCTCGCTGCCCGACCGCCACCACTTGCTCCCACGCCTTCGCCACGACCGTCGTGGGCTCGAGGAGGACGCCGAGGAGTCCGAGCGATCGATCGACACGCATCGCGTACTCGGGCTCGATACGCCAGCGCTCCGACATGAATCCGTCGATCTGCTTGATCCCGCGCTCCGTGTACTGGCCGTTCCGGCACATGTCCCACTCGCCCACGGCGCAGTTGGGACACGGCACCGGGTCGGGCCGGCGCACGATCCCGACGACGAGATCCCCCGCCCGTAACCCGGTCGGCCCCGGATCGACGACGCGTCCGAGCGACTCGTGCCCCAGCACGAGCCGGGTCCGTCCCTCCGGTGCCCAACCGTACTTGCCCTCGGCGATCTCGACGTCGGTGCCGCACACGCCGACCGCGACCGCTTCGACGACGATCGACCCGTTGCGCGGGTCCGGATCCGGGACATCCTCGAGCCGTGCGCTCCCGGGGACCTTCGGCTCGACGGTGATCGCCTTCATCGTGCGACAATCGCGCCCGGCATGGCGCGCCCGTCCCGCATCGGACTCCTCATCGTCGTCCTCCTCGCGTCCACTTGCGCGGCGAGCGCCCAGGAGCTCGAGCCGCGAGCTTACTCGTCTTCCCCCCTCGGCACGAACTTCTTCCTGCTGGCGCTCGGCCGGTCGAGCGGATCGGTCATCTTCGATCCGTCGATTCCGATCACCGACGTGAGCGCGCACGTCGGCAGCGCGACCGCCGGTTACGGGCGGTCGTACGGGATCGGCGGCAAGCAGGGACTCTTCACCATCGCGTTCCCCTATGCCGTCGCCCACGTCGAAGGGATGGTCCAGGAACAGGCGCACGCGGTGACACGCTCCGGGCTCGCCGACCTACGGCTCCGCGCGTCGCTCAACCTGATCGGCGGCAAGGCGATGAGCCCCGCGGAGTTCGCCGCGGCGCCTCGCAAGACGGTCTTCGGGATCAGCGTCACCGTGCAGGCGCCGACCGGTGCCTACGATGCGACCAAGCTGGTCAACCTCGGCACCAACCGGTGGGCGTTCAAGCCGGAGCTCGGCGTCTCGGTGCCGGTTGGGCACTGGTACCTCGAGGCGTACGCCGGCGCGTGGTTCTTCACGAACAACGTCAACTTCTACCCCGGGACGTCGGTCAAGCAACAGGATCCGTTGACGTCGGCGCAGTTCCACGTCGCCTACACGTTCAAGAACCGGTCGTGGCTGGCCCTCGACGGGACGTGGTACGGCGGCGGTCAGGTGACGCTCGACGACGGCCCTCCCTCGGCGCGCTTCAGCAACAGCCGCTACGGCGGCACATTCTCGTTGCCGGTCGCCAAGCTCCATTCGCTCAAGTTCGCCGCGAGCAAGGGCGCCTCGGCGCGCACCGGCAGCAACTTCACGACTTATCTGCTCGCGTGGCAGGTGCTCTGGTTCGAGCGAGGAAACCCCTAGCCAAATGGGGACATTCTGCTTTTTCCTTCAGAGCTTCGAAGTGCAGAAGCTCTGAAGGAAAAAGCAGAATGTCCCCATTTCTAATTTCCTTACTTGGGCTTCACCGCGTACGGATTGCCGCCGAGGGCGTTCGAGATGTCGGCGATCGCCTTCTGCGCGCGCACGCTGTTGCCCGCCGCATCGAGCGGCGGTGAGATCACGGCGATGCCGAACTTGCCCGGCGAGACCGCGATGATGCCGCCGCCGACGCCGCTCTTCCCGGGAAGGCCGGTGCGGTAGAGCCACTTGCCCGAGTCGTCGTAGAGGCCGGCGGTCGCCATGACCGCGAGCACCTTCGACACGTTCTCGTTCTTCATGACCTGCTTGCCGCTGATCGGATTCTTGCCGCCGTTCGCGAGCGTGGCCGCCATCGTCGCGAGGTCCTTCGCGTTGACGCTCACCGAGCACTGCTCGGTGTAGATGTCGGTGGCGCGATTCGGCTCGGCCTTGATGTAGCCGTACGCGTACATGAGCATGCCGATCGCCTGGTTCCGCTGGTTCGTGTCCGACTCCGACTTGAAGACTTCCTGGTTGACGGAGAGCGGCCGGCCGGCGAAGTCGCCGTAGAAGTCGAGGATGTTCTTCCAGATCGCGTCGCGGTTCGCGCCCTTGACCATGGCGGTAGTCGCGATGGCGCCCGGGTTCACGAGCGAGTTCATCTCGGGACCGCCGAGCATCTTCTGCGCCATCTCGACCGCGATGATCGAGTTGAAACGCATGCCGGTCGCGTCGACGCCGATCGTCGAGGCGATCGCCTCCGGCCCTTGCTCCTCGATGACCTTGGCGAGTGTGAAGACCTTGGAGATGGACTGGATCGAGACCTCGGACTTGATGTCGCCCGTGGTGTAGACCTTGCCGTCGGCCGTGACGAGGGCGATGCCGTAGATCTTGGAGTCGACCTTGGCGAGCGCCGGGATGTAATCGGCGTTCGCGCCTTCCTTCAGGTCCTTGTACTTGTCGAAAGCCGCTTTCATCGCGGCGTTGATGTCGGCCGGCGATTGCGCTGCGGCCAGCGTCGCGGCCGAGATCAGAACCACCGCGGCGAGCGTCTTACGGAAGATCATCACTGCCCTCCCCAGGTCTTGCCAAAGTTGAACTTGGCCGAGAACTGCACCCGGAAGTCGTCGACGCTCCATCCGTCGGAGTTGTTCTCGCGGCGGCCCCACTGGAGCTCGGGACCGAACATGACGTGATCGGTCGGGTAGAAGAGGAGATTGACGAGCGCGTACTGGCCGACCTTGAATGCGTCGGGCGCCTGGAGATCCGAGTTGCTGATGTCGACGCGCGAGTAGCCGATCGTGCTCGTCATCTTCTCGTTCCACGTGTGGTCGTAGAAGGCGACGAGACCGAAGACGGGCAACGCCTTGCCCTTGATCGGCGTGACCGCGTTGCCGAAGTTGCTCTCGGGGCCGACGTCGACCGGGGCGTCGTTCATGTAGTTCTCGATTCCCTCCCCGTAGACGATCGACGCGCGCAAGACGTCGCTCTTCAGGAACTTCACGTTCGTGCTGACGTTGACACCCCATCCGATCGTGTCGCCCGAGAGATCGATGGCGTCGGGGACGTTGTCGTCCCACTTGATGTAGCGCAGGGCGCCGGCGAACTGAAGGTGACCCCACGGGCGAGTCATCCGGAAGTTCCCCGTGACGTCGGGCGACGGGAAGCGGCCCTGGAGGCCCTGGCTCGCGACGAGCTCGTCGACGACACCGCCGTCTCCCGACGCGCCGGGCCGCTCGAGCGCCAGCGTGAGCGCGTTGTCGCCCTGCATCGGCATCCAACGGAACTGGACGTTGCGAAAGAAGACCATGCCGTTAGGTCCCCAGTACTCGATCGAGTTCGGGAAGACGTCCGGATCCATGAACGGGCTCCAGGTCTGCCCCGCGCCGATCTGCTTCCACTGCCCGTACGCGTGGCGCAGGCGGAAGGTCGTTTGCCCGGCATCGACGCCGGTGCCGAACAGCTCGAACTCGAAAATCGTGTAGACCTCGCCGTCCTTCGTGGGAATCCAGCTCTTGACGCCGAGCCGGCTCTGTCGCACGCCCGAGTAGAACCGGCCGTCCTGGCCGAACTCGTTGTCGAAGGCCGGCAGCTTCGTCGGCCGCATGACGTCGAACCAGTTCGGATCGTTCTGGTTGAAGTCGTAGCCCATGTCGAGCATCGCAAATCCGTAGAGGCTGATCTTCGCCTTGTCGCCTTCCTCCGCAGAGGCGCCGCGCGAGAGCATCGCGGCCGCGACGAGGGCGAGCACGCCCATTGATCGTCTCATCCGTTCACCTCCTGTCATTTGACGTTCGCCTTCTCCCAAGCCCGCACCTTGGCGCGAGCTTCGTCGAACAAACGCTCGTAGTTCCCCATCCGCACCATCTGGCTCGCCTCGGGTGTCAGCTTCGCGAAGAGCGGCGCGTACATCCGGTAGACCTTGAGGTAGCCGTCCTGCGTCGTCGGCGCGACCTCGTCGGTCCCGAAGAGGAAGCGGTCGGGGTGGCGGTTGATCAGCGCCGCAACCTGATCGATCGCCTCGGGGGACGAGACGAGGTACTTCGCGACCTCGTCCCACGAGATGTCGACGTAGACGTGGCTCATGTTCGGGGCCGAGAGGAGGCGCTCGACGAGGTCGAGCTGGTCCTTGACCGGGCGGACGACCCGCCCCAGGCCGATGTGGGCCCAGATGATCGTCGTCTTCGGGTGGCGCAGGAAGAGGTCGCGAAGCTGCACGAGCTGGTACGGATCCTGGCCGGGCTTCGGAAACGGCATGTCGACGTCGTTGTGCATGATCGCCACGAGGCCGGCCTCGCCGCAGAAGTCGAGCAGGCGATCGAGCGCTGGATTCGTCAAGCTCGCGGTCTTCCCCGCGACCTTCGACGAGACGAACTCCTTGTGGATCGTGAACTCGCCGATCCCGGAGAAGACTCCCGGGAACGTCGTGAGCACGCGGCGCACGTGATCGGCCGCGTACATGTCGGCCGGGTTGAACCCGGTGATCATCGGATCGAACCGCGCCTGCTCGGCCTTGGTGAGCGAGCGGTACGTCATCGCGATGTACGCGTCCGTGAACGAGTAGTAGTAGAGCGGCGCGTCGGTCTGCAAGTAATACGTCGGCGCGAAGTCGCCGCTGTTGTCGTGGTCCCAGGTCTGCTGCAGCGGGATCCCGAAGAGCGCGACGCGGCCGACCTTGTCCCCCATGATCTCGAGGAACTTGTGAATGTCGGTTCCCTGCTGGACGTAGTTCGTCAGGTGGAAGTGGGAGTCGTCGACCTCGTAGGCGCGGAGCGGCAGCGCGGCGACGAGGACCGCCGCGAAGACCTTGAGGGACCTCACCAATTCATCTCCGCCACGGCGGTGTAGACGTCGCCGTTCCCGCCGACCGGGTAGGGAACCGCGGTGTAGCCGACGGGACAGTGGTGGAGGTGGATCCACTCGGCATTGACGCGGAGGCCGCGCCGCTTGAGCGGATACCAGTTCGCTCCGATGCGGAAGTCCGACCCGTCGCCGTAGTCGCCGAGGATCTCGGAGCCGCTCGTGTAGACCTGGAGGATGTTCTTCACCGGCATCGCGGAAGCCTGGACCTGGAAGCCGTGATCGTCGATGCCGGCGATGACGTCGGTCCCGGGTCCGCTGTAGTTGGAGAGCCAGCGCTGGTAGTACTCCGCTTCGAGCGCGTAGCCCTTCCACTTGACCCCGGCGTCGAAGCTCCCCATCTGATACGTGACCTTCTCGACGGTGATCCCGGGGCCAAAGAGGTCCGGGGTGAAGATCACGCTGCCGTCGGTCAGCCGGATCTGGCTGTTCTCGATCGAGTTCGTCCCGGGCTGCGCCTGCGCGTCCTCACGGCTGCGCGTGTAGTGGAGGCCGAAGCGCGTCGCGACCTTCTCGTGATAGTCGAAGTCGCCGAACGTCCCGTAGAGGCCGAACTCGCCCGTCGTCGGGAGCCAGGTCACCGAATACGACTGCGTGTTGAGGCCGTTGTCGAGCTGCGCCGCGCTCACGCCCAGGGTGCTGAGATTGTTCGCGATCATCGCCATGTACTTCACGTTCGATACGATCTCGCCCTTCACCCACACTCCCGTCGTGTAGGAACCCCGGAAGAACTCGTCGGCGATGAGGCGGTCGTCCACGCCGAGCCAGTACGGGAACTGCCCTTCCGTGCTCCGCACCGCCGGAAGGCTCGTGATGCCGCCGCCGAGCGTCGCCCAGCGGTTGAACGTGTAGGAGATGTTCCCGCCGCCGACGACCTGAGCCGGATCGCCCTGGGAAGCGTTCGACGACCAGACATAGAGGTAATAGCGCAATTTCGGCGTCATGAACCAGCCCGAGAACGGCAGGAAGAACTTGGTGAGCTGGATGTCCTGACGCTGCTTGACGCTGTGCGTGTTCCCGAAGAAATCGGTGTAGCTCGGGTCGAGGTTGAGCTGGTTGAGATAGCGGACGTACGTGAAGAGACGCATGTAGATCTGGCCGTTGTCCCCCTCGAAGAGCAGGAATCCGGCGTTGGGCACGTAGCGCGGCGTCCGCTCGCGGGTCGGCGCCGTCACCTCCTCGCCCTCGGCGGGCGCCGCGGCGACGAAGACACCGGTGCAGCCGTCGGAGACCCAGACTCCCGTCTCGTCGTACCCCCAGGTCTTTCCGAGGAGGCACGCCGCGCTCCCGCTCGAGCGCGCGAGCACGACACCGGAGGTCGTGTTCGCCTTGCAGTGGTTACGCTCGCCGGGCTGCGACGCGCATTCGATGCGCGCGGCTTTCGGAGGAAGCTGCGGTTCTTGCGCGAGCGCAGCGCCCATGATTGCGAAGGAGAGCGTCGCGAGAACGATCCGGCGCGTCACGCGCAAACTCTAGTACGGATCGCGATTGTCAAGACGACAAATCGCGCTCAGAAACGAAAGATGCCGACGAGCTGAATCTGGTCCGCGCTCCCCTTGTGACCATCGAGGTTTTCACGTGTGCCGTAAAGATACTGAACACCCAAATCGATCCGCTCGATCGGCGAGAAGACGATGTTGGCGGAGTATCGGTTCGTCTTGTGGTAGGCCTCGGGGAGCTGGAAGTCGAGGTTGTCGACGGTGACGAAGCTCCAGATGAGCGCCGACCGCAAGTTCATCTTGCGCGTGCGCTCCCACTCCTTCCACGTGTGCTCGTAGTCGAGGTAGAAGCCGACCGCAGGCAGCGCGTGGAGCGTCCCGTCGATGGGATTGAAGACCGCGTCCTGCCCGCCGAGCGATTGCAGATCGTTGATGTAGCGCGCGATGCCGCGGCCGGCGTTGATCTGGAACACGAACCGGTCGAGGAGCCCGAAGCGGCGGAACGGGATGACTCCGGAGATGCCCGCGCCCCATCCGATGGCGGAGCCCGAAGCCGTGAGCGGCGCGTCGGCCTCGCCGCGGATCTCGCGGAAGACGAACGCCTCCTGGAGGTGCCCGATATCCTTGAACTTCCAGGTGATGCGCGCCACGAGATCGGGGACGACGTTCACCCCTTCTCCGCCCGTGATCGAGACCGCGGGAGTCTCCGCGGCGCCGGCGACCGAGAGAATGGGAGAGATGTCGGCCGAATACCGGATCTGCGCCTGGCGCACGACGTTCTCGCCGTTGATCCCCTCGAAGTCGAGGTCGAGGGGAGCGTTCGAGGGGTCGGAGAACGTCGACCACGTTTGGCCGAGCAGGAAGCCACGGAACTGGGCGAAGGCGTGCCGCAGGCGGAAGTTGACGTTCGCATCGTCGAAGTTCGATCCGTAGAAGTCGCCTTCGATGAACGCGCGCATGTAGCCGGCGCCGGTCGGCGTGCGCAGCTCGAAGTTGAGACGGCTCGTGTTCGCCGTGAAGCGCGTGCGGGATCCTTCGCCCGCCTCGGTCGTCTCGACGGGGATCGAGTTCGTCAAGAAACGATCGTCCGACCCGAGCGCCTGGAGCGTGAACACCCCCGCGGTCCGGATGCGGCCGCCGAACTTGATGGCGGCGTCAGTGCCGGGGATGCGGATCGATCCGGGGAAATCTCCGGCGGCGACCAGCTCGGGGGTCTCCTGCGCCGACCGCTCGATCTTCGCGAGGCGATCGGCGAGGTCCTTCTGCGCCTCGATCGCCGGGATCTGTTGCTCGATCTGCTCGAGGCGCGCCTTCATCGCGTCGAGCTCCGCCTGGAGCGCGTCGAGCGCGGCCTTCGAGGCGGCGGCCTGCGCGCCCTGCGCCGCCTGCTGATCGGCCAGCTTCGCCGCCTGGTCGGCGATGAGCTTCTCCTGGGCCTCGATCGTCGCCTTCTGCTCGTCGAGCTGTTTCTGGAGCTGCGCGACCGTCGGCTTCGGCGCGGCCTTTTTTTTGGGCGGAGCGGGGTCGGCGGCGTTCGCCACGGCGATCGCGAGCAGGACCGCGAGGGCGAGCGCGAGGCGGCGCACTAGGTCAACGTGGTCCAGAGACCGCTCGCGAGATCGAGGAGGAACGACGGCGCCAGGCCCAGCCACAGCACGACGGCAGCGGCGATCGTGAGCACCGCCGCGAACGACGGCGGCACCGGGCCCGCGGTCGCGACCTCGCCGTCGGGCTCCTTGAACCACATCGTCATGATGACGCCGAGGTAGTAGTACACCGCCACGACGGCGTTGAGTGAGCCGACGATCACGAGCAGCCACGCGCGCGATTCGACGGCGGCTTGGAAGATGAGGTACTTGCCGAAGAAGCCGCCGGTCGGCGGGATCCCGGCCATCGAGAGCAGGAACACCGTCATCGCGAGCGCGAGCCACGGATGACGCCGCCCGAGGCCCGCCCACGACGAGATGAAGTCGTAGCCGCTCTCTCCGCGCTCGTCGCCGCCGCCGACCGCCGCCGCCACCGCGAACGCGCCGATCGTCATGAAAGCGTACGTCGTCAGGTAGAAGAGGATCGCCCGGATGCCGAGCGCGGGGAGGCAGACGACCGCGATGAGCAGGTAGCCCGCGTGCGCGATCGACGAGAAGGCGAGGAGGCGCTTGATGTTCGTCTGGGCGAGCGCGACCAGGTTCGCGACCGTCATCGTGACGATCGCGAGCCAGGTGACGAGCGGCACCCAGAGCGCCGCCTTCGCGCCGAAGGCGCCGACGAGGACGCGCAGGAGCGCGGCGAAGGCGACCGCCTTCGTCGCGGCCGCCATGAACCCGGTGACGTTCGTCGGGGCGCCGGTGTAGACGTCCGGCACCCACTGGTGGAACGGCACCGCGGCGATCTTGAACGCGAACCCGACGACGACGAGCCCGAGCGCGATCGCGAGCATCGGCGACGTACGGTCGGCCGACATCTGCGAGAGCGAGAGGGTGCCGGTCGAGCCGTACGTCAGGGCGAGGCCGTACACGAGGAATCCCGAGGAGAACGCGCCGAGCAGGAAGTACTTGAGCGCGGCTTCGATCGCGCGGACGCGTCCGCGCGTGAGGCCGCAGAGCACGTAGAGGGTCAGGGAGAAGGTCTCGAGCCCGATCAGGATCATCATGAGGTTCGTCGTCTCGAGCATGAGGACCATGCCCGCGAGCGCCAGGAGCGCCATCGCGTAGAACTCGGGCTCCTCCGCCCCCTCGCGCGAGAGGAAGCGCGACGAGAAGACGAGCGTGAGGAAGCCGGCCGCGAGCACGAGGAGGCTCATGTAGATGCCGAAGCGGTCGACGCGGACCATCCCGTAGGCGGTCGTCTGGGGCTCGACGACCGTGATCGCCCACTGCTTGAGGCACGCCCACGCCGCGAACCCCGTGCCGAGGAGCGACCACGTCCACGGCGAGAGCAGGCGGTCGAGCAGACCCGTCTGCTCGCGCTCGAACGCCGAATGGAACAGCAGGATGAGGAGCGCCCAGGCGACGAGGATCAGGACGGGGAGAATGAGCGGGATCGAGAATTCCGCCATCGTCACACCGTGAGGTAGACGAGGATCGCGGCGACCCCCATCAGGAAGAGAAGCGCATAGTTCCTCACGTAGCCCGTCTGGAACAGCTTGAGGAGCTGGCCGACGACGTCGGTGCCGATCGCGCTCGCGTTGACGAGCCCGTCGACGACCCAGCGGTCGAAGCCGGCGAAGAAGCGGGAGACCGCGTAGAACGGCTTCAGGATCACCGCCTCGTACAGCTCGTCGACCCAGTAGAGGTTGCGCCAGAGCGCGTAGACCGGCCGGAAGCGGCCCGCGATCGCGCCGGCGCTGCCCGGCCGCTTGCGGTAGACGAGCCACGCGAAGCCGATCCCGGTGAGGGCGATCGCGAGGGCGAGCCCCATGAGACCGACCTCGAGCGCGACGCTGTGCTCCTCGGCTCCGGCCTCCGCGACCGCCACCGCCGGCGCGAGCCAGTGATGGAAGACGTTCAGGTCCTTACCGCCCGTGAGCGCCGCCGGAATCCCGACGAAGCCGCCGACCGCGGAAAGGACGGCGAGGATCGAGAGGGGCACCGTCATCGAGCGGGGCGACTCGTGCGCGTGGTCGAAGACGTGGTGCTCGCCGCGGTACGACCCGTAGAACACCAGGAACGCGAGGCGGAACATGTAGAACGCGGTGAGGCCCGCGGCGAAGGCGAGCGCCCCCCAGACGATCTTGTTCCCGCCCGACCAGGCGCCCCAGAGGATCTCGTCCTTCGAGAAGAAGCCGGCGAGCGGGACGATCCCCGAGATGGCGAGGGTCGCCACGAGGAACGTGAGGAACGTCACCGGCATCTTCGTGCGCAGGCCGCCCATCTTCGTGATGTCCTGCTCCCCGTGCTGCCCGTGGATGACGCTGCCGGCGCCGAGGAAGAGGAGCGCCTTGAAGAAGGCGTGGGTCATGAGGTGGAAGATCGCGGCCGTCCACGCGCCGACCCCCGCCGCGGCGAACATGTAGCCGAGCTGGCTGACCGTCGAGTAGGCGAGGACCTTCTTGATGTCGGTCGCGGTGATCCCCATCGTCGCCGCGAAGACCGCCGTCAATGCGCCGACGGCGGCGATGACTCCCATCGCCTCGGGGGCGTGCACGTAGAGTCCCGACATCCGCGTGACCATGTAGACGCCGGCGGTCACCATCGTCGCGGCGTGGATGAGTGCCGACACCGGAGTCGGGCCGGCCATCGCGTCGGGGAGCCAGACGTAGAGCGGGATCTGCGCCGACTTGCCGCACGCGCCGATGAAGAGGAGCAGGCCCACGGCGACGAGGAGCGCGTGGTGCGTGTCGCCGGCGCCGGCGACGGCGGTCGCGACCGTCCGGTAGTGGAGGGTCGCGAACTGCGTCACGAGGTAGAGCATGCCGATCACGAACGCGAAGTCGCCGATGCGATTGACGAGGAACGCCTTCCGGCCGGCGTCGGCGCAGGTGAGCCCCGTGCGCACGTCGAACGGACGGTCGTAGAAGAAGCCGATGAGGAGGTACGAGCAGAGCCCGACCCCTTCCCAGCCGACGAACGTCACGAGGAGGTTCGACCCGAGGACGAGGGTCAGCATCATCGACAGGAAGAGGTTGAGGTAGACGAAGAAGCGGGCGAACCCCTCTTCATGCGCCATGTAGCCGACGCTGTAGACGTGGATCAAGAACCCGACGCCGGTGACGACGAGGATCATGATCGCCGAGAGCGGGTCGAGCGCGAATCCCCAGTCGATCGTCACCGCCTCGTTGTGCGGACCCGCGGGGCCGAGCGGAAGCCACGTCCCGAACGAGGTCTCGAAGTAGCGCGCGTCCGCCGGAAGATGCGAGAGGTCGAGGACGGCCCCCGCCGAGACGATCAGGGCGGCGAGCACGACGCCGCAGCCGACGAGACCGACCGCGCGCTTCGACATCCGCCGGCCGAACAGGCCGTTGATCGCGACGCCGACGAGGGGCAGAACGGGGATGAGGCCGATGAGCTTCAGCATCGCCGCGTCACCACCGGAGGAGGTTGATCTCGTCGACGTCCGTCGTGTCCCGGAGGCGGAACAGGGCGATGACGATCGCGAGCCCCGCAGCGGCCTCGGCCGCGGCGAGCGCCATGATGAAGAAGACGTAGATCTGCGCTTCGGTCCCGCCCGTGATCCGCGCGAACGCGATGAAGGCGAGGTTCGCGGCGTTGAGCATCAGCTCGACGCACATGAGGATCGTGATCGCGCCGCGGCGCAGGAGCACGCCGGCGACGCCGATCGAGAACAGCACGGCAGAGAGGAGGAGGACGAGGCGCGGGTCGATCACGAGAGCCTCTTCTTGGCGAGGAGGACCGCGCCGACCATCGCGACGACGAGCAGGAGCGAGATCGCCTCGAACGGATAGTAGAAGCGTCCGAAGAGGTCCTGCCCGACCGACGCCGCCGTCCCGAACCGGTCGGGCGCCGGCGGGAACGCCGACGGGACGGACGCCCAGAGCGCGCGGCCGAGGACGATCGCGAAGACGAGGGTGGCCACCGGCGCCAGGATGCGCTGGAACGTGCCGGCCGGATGCGCGCGCTGCTCCTCGCGGAGGTTCAAGAGCATGATCACGAAGAGGATGAGGACCATGATCGCGCCGGCGTAGACGATGACCTGCAAGAGGCCGATGAACTGCGCGTCGAGCACCATGAAGACGCCGGCGATCGCGCACAGGTTGAACGCGAGCGCGACGGCAGAGCCCACCGGGTTCCGGCTCGTGATGACGACGAGCGCCGAGGCGACGATGAGGAGCGCCAGGACGTAGAAGGCGACGAGCGTCATCTCAGTGCCCCACGACGCCGTAGACGACCAGGATCGCCGTGCCCGCGAGGTTCGCGAGCGAGATCGGAAGCAGCCCCTTCCAGCCGAGGTTCATGAGCTGGTCGTACCGGAAGCGCGGCAGCGTCCAGCGGACCCACACGTACAGGAACTGGAAGAACGCCATCTTCGCGACGAACGCGCCGATCTGCATCGACCACAGGGCCCAGCCCGGCTCGGGGAGCCACGCCTTGGGAAGCCCGACCTGCCAGCCGCCCAGGAAGAGCGTGATCCCCAGCGCGGAGCTGGTCATCATGTTGATGTACTCGCCCATGAAGAACGCGGCGAAGCGCATCCCCGAGTACTCGGTGTGGTAGCCGGCAACGAGCTCGCCTTCGGCCTCGGGGAGATCGAACGGCGTGCGGTTCGTCTCGGCGTAGCCCGCAACGGTGAACAGGATGAACCCGAGCAGCGGGATGCCGCCGGAGAACACATACCAGTGCCAGAACCCGCCCGCCTGCTGCGCGACGATCGTCGTCGGCCGGAGGCTTCCCGAGACCAGGACCACGGAGGTCACCGCGAGGATGAGCGGCAGCTCGTACGAGATCATCTGCGCGGATGAGCGAAGCCCGCCCATGAGCGAGAACTTGCTGTTCGACGACCAGCCGGCGAGCACGAGCGCATAGACGCCGAGGCCGGTCGCGGCGAACGCCCACAGGAGGCCGCCGTCCAGGTCGAGGATGACGAGCGACACTTTCTTCCCGAAGATCACGACCTCGGGGCCGAACGGAACGACGGCGAAGGCGCACAGGGCCGGCACGACGGCGAGCACCGGGGCCATGAGGTAGAAGAACTTGTTCGCCTCGGCGGGGACGATGTCTTCCTTTTGAATGAACTTGATCCCGTCGGCGAACGGCTGGAAGAGCCCGAACGGGCCGACGCGGTTCGGGCCCAGACGGTACTGGATGATCGCGGACACGCGCCGCTCGACCCACGTCATGATCGAGACGCAGAGCATGAGCAGGCTGAAGACGACGACGATCTTGACGAGCGCGATCACCGGATCCGACGTGAGAAGGGCGAGGAGATCCATCGCTCAGGCCCGCGCCGCCGCCGCGGCCGGCACGCCGAGAAGGCCGAGGGTCTCGGGCGTCACGCCCTCGAACTCGCGCACCGCCTTGGCGAGATCGGCGAGCACGTCGTCGGCCGACCCCCACGCGGGAAGCGAAACGCCCGCGGCCTCCGCGATGTCCATCGCGATCCGCCAGCCGGGACGCGCCTCGCCGAGCGGCAGGTGGCAGCGCCGCACGCGCTGCGCGCGCCCTTCGAAGTTGACGAAGGTGCCGTCTGCTTCCGACCACGATGCCGACGGGATCGCGACGGCGGCGCCTTCGGCGGCGCCGGACACGAACGGCCCCACGAAGACCACCGGCCGGCCGGCAACCTTCGGCGCGGTGTCCTGCGGGTCGAGCGTGTCGCCGAGCACGAGGAGCGGGCCCGAGCCCGGGGCCTCGCTCGCGGCCGAGCCGAGGATCCACTCCGCTCCCTTGGAGTTCGCGCCCTTGTCGGCGCGGTAGAGGATCGCGTCGTCCCCGCCGCGGACGACGCGGCGGAAGCTCGTCGACGTCCCGCCGAGCGCGACGATGAGCGACTTCCAGGCGAAGAGGTCTTCGGCGACGAGACGCGCGGACGCGAGCATCGCGGGCTTGCCCGCCTTCAGGGTCGCCGCGGCCGCTTGCACCGCTTCGTCGTAGGTCGTCCCGGTGCCGGCTTTCTGCGGCGTCTCGAGCCGGGTCGCCTGCTGCTCGCGCTCGTAGGAAAGGCGGCCTTCGTCGCAGATCCAGTGGCCGTTGACCGCCTCGTTGACGCGCGGGACGATGCGCTTGACGCGATCGTCGAGCTGCCCCGTGGTCGTCATCATCGTCTGCTGCTGGCCGACGCCGACGACGACGTTGCAGCCGCGCGCGCAGCCGCCGCAGATCGTCGGCGTGTTCTTCAGGTACCAGACGCGCGTCGCGAAGCGGAACTCCTTGAGCGTGAGCGCGCCCACCGGGCAGAGGTCGACGACGTTCCCCGAGTAGGCGTTGTCGAGCCGCTTGCCGGGAAAGATCCCGATCTGGCTGCGCTCGCCGCGCTCGAAGAAGCCGAGCTCGCCGGTCTTCGTGACCTCGTCGCAGAAGCGGATGCAGCGGCTGCACTGGATGCAGCGCTCTTGGTCGAGCATGACGTGCGGCCCGATGTCGACCGCTTTCGAGAGCGCGAGCTTCGGCTCGGTGTAGCGGCTCTCGCCGTCGCCGTACTCGACCGCGTACTCCTGGAGGCGGCACTCCCCCGCCTGGTCGCAGATCGGGCAGTCGAGCGGGTGGTTGATGAGGAAGAACTCCATCATCGCCGCGCGCGCCGTGACCACCTTCTCGCTCGCCGTGTGGACGACCATTCCCTCGGCGACCGGCGTGTAGCAGCCGATGACGAGCTTCGGCGCCTTCTCGACCTCGACGAGGCACATGCGGCAGTTGCCCGCGATCGTGAGCCCCGGGTGGTAGCAGTAGTGCGGGATCTCGCGGCCGCGCTGCTGGCACGCGTTCAGGATCGTCGTCCCGGCGGCGACCTCGAGCTCCTGGCCGTCGATCGTGACCTTCGGCATCTAGCCGACCCCCTGGAGCGCGCGCGTCGACGCGAGGCACGCCTTGTGGTCGATGTGGTGCTGGAACTCGTCCCGGAACTTCGTGACGAAGGAGATCGCGGGCATCGCCGCGGCATCTCCTAAAGCGCAGATCGTGTTGCCGATGATGTTGTTCGAGATCGAGAGGAGCAGATCCAGGTCTTGCTGGAGGCCGCGCCCGCTCTCGATGCGCTGGAGGATCCGCTCGAGCCAGCCGCATCCCTCGCGGCACGGCGTGCACTGCCCGCACGACTCGTGGCGGTAGAAGTGCGCGATGCGAGCCATCGCCCCGACCATGCACGTGCTGCTGTCCATGACCATGAGCCCCGCCGAGCCAAGCATCGTGCCCTTCGCTGCGAGCGCGTCGAAGTCGAGATCGACGTCGCACTCGTCCGCCCGCAGGACCGGAACCGACGACCCGCCGGGGATGACCGCCTTGAGCGGGCGATCGTCGTGGAGCATCCCGCCGCCGAGGTCGTAGATCAGCTCGCGAAGGGGCAGGCCGAGCGGCGCCTCGTAGACGCCGGGGCGCTTGACGTGCCCGGAGAGGCAGTAGAGCTTGGGCCCGGTGTTCTTCGGCGCCTTGCCGACCGACAGGAACCAGTCGGCGCCGCGCTCGATGATGAACGGCACGTTCGCCACCGTCTCGACGTTGTTGATCGTCGTCGGGCAGCCCCAGACGCCGGAGGCCGCCGGGAACGGCGGCTTGAGGCGCGGGTAGCCGCGGTCTCCGACGAGCGACGACATGAGCGCCGTCTCTTCGCCGCAGATGTACGCGCCGGCGCCGCGGTGGACGATGACGTCGCAGCTCCATGCGGTGCCGAGGATGTTCGCGCCCGCATAGCGCTTCGCGTACGCCTCTTCGATCGCGCGGTCGAGCACGTTCGCGGCATGGACGAACTCGCCGCGGATGTAGATGTAGACCTTCGACGCCCTGATCGCGTACGCCCCGAGGAGCGACCCCTCGATGACGAGGTGCGGGTCCTTCTCCATGAGCAGCCGGTCCTTGAACGTTCCCGGCTCGGACTCGTCGGCGTTGATGAGGAAGTAGTGCGGACGGCCCGCCGCGACCTCCTTCGGCATGAACGACCACTTGAGACCGCAGCCGAACCCGGCGCCGCCGCGTCCCCTCAGGCCCGACTTCTTGACCTCGTCGGTGACCTGGTCGGGAGTCATCGACGACGTGACTTTGCGCAGCGCCTGGTAGCCACCCGACGCCTCGTAGACGGCGAGGGTCGTGGAATTCTCCTTGTCGACGTTGCGCGTGAGGATGCGTTCCATCGCTCGTCCTACGGGAGGCTCTCGAGGAGGCCGTCGACCTTCTCGAGCGTGAGGTTCTCGTGGTAGTCGTCGTTGAGCTGGAACATCGGCGCGGTGCCGCACGAGCCGAGGCACTCGACGCGCACGAGCGAGAACTTGCCGTCGGGGGTCGTCTCCCCCGTCTTGATCTTGAGCTTCTTCTCGAGGTGCTCGAGGAGCGGATCCGACCCGCGCAGCATGCACGAGAGAGTCGTGCACACCTGGATGTGGTACTTCCCGGTCGGCCGCTGCTTGTACATCGTGTAGAAGGTCACGCAGCCGTGAACGTGCGACGGGGCGACGTTCAAGCGCCGCGCGACCCACTCCTCGGCCTCGAGCGGCACCCAGCCGTGCGCGCGCTGGACCTCCCACAGCACCGGCAAAAGCGCCGCCTTCGGCTGCGGGTACCGCGCGACGAGGGAGTCGACCCTCTTCTCGAAGTCAGCGCCGTACATGCGATCTCTCAGAGGGACCTCGTGGGGACATTCTGCTTTTTCTTTCAAATTCGGAGAGGGGAATAAGGGGACTGCTTCCGAACTTCTGAATTGCGAAATTCGCTAGCCGTCCCCTTATTCCCCTCTCCGAATTTGAAAGAAAAAGCAGAATGTCCCCAATCATCGGTCGACCTCGCCCATGACCGGGTCGATGCTCCCGATGCAGGCGACGACGTCGGCCACGAGCTCGCCCTGCACCTGATGCGCGAGGCTCGCGAGGTTGTTGAATGCAGCCGCGCGGATGCGCAGGCGATAGGGCGAGCGGCCGCCCTCGGAGACGATGTAGAAGCCCAGCTCGCCCTTGGGGACCTCGGTTGCGAGGTAAACCTCACCGGGCGGGCACTCAAACCCTTCGGTGACGATCATGAACTGATGGATCAGCTCCTCCATCTTCGTGAGCACTTTCTTCTTGGGAGGGAGGAAGACCTTCGGATCGTCGACGTTGACCGGGCCGTCGGGAATGTTCTTCAGGGCCTGGTCGAGGATGCGGACCGACTGCCGCATCTCCTCGACGCGGACGAGGTAGCGGTCGTAGACGTCGCCCTCGGTGCCGACCGGCACCTTGAAGTCGTAATTCTGGTAGCCGCTGTACGGCTTCGCCTTCCGCACGTCGTAGGAGACCCCCGACGCGCGCAGCACCGGCCCGGTGCAGCCGTACGAGAGCGCCTCCGCGGCGGTGAGCTTGCCGACTCCCTGCGTGCGCTTGAGCCAGATCGTGTTCTTGGTGAGGAGGCCTTCGTAGTCGTCGATCCGGCCGGGCATCGCGTCGACGAATTCACGGAGGCGCTTGAGCCAATCGGCGCTGGCGTCGTACGCCACGCCGCCGACGCGCGTGAACGACGTCGTGAGCCGCGCACCTGTCAGGTCCTCGACGAGGTCGTAGTGCCACTCGCGGTCCTTGAAGGTGTGGAAGAACATCGTCGCCGCGCCGAGATCGAGCGCGGAGGTGCCGAGCCACACGAGGTGCGAGCCGATGCGCGCGAGCTCGGCGCACATGACGCGGAGCACTTCGCACCGCGGCGGGACCTCGATCCCGAGGAGCTTCTCGACCGCGAGCGCGAAGCCGACGTTCGCCGCGAGCGGGCTCAGGTAGTCCATCCGGTCGGTGTAGGGGATGAACTGGAGATAGGTCCGGTTCTCGGCGATCTTCTCCATCCCGCGGTGCAGGTAGCCGATGACCGCGTCGCAGCCGACGACCGTCTCACCATCGAGCTTGAGGATGCAGCGGAGCACGCCGTGGGTCGCCGGGTGCGACGGGCCCATGTTGATCGTCAGCGTATCGCCGTGATCCGGGGAGACATCGAACGCGACCGGCATCGTCCTCGCCCTGGCTTCAGCCGCGGAAGAGCGGAAGCTCCTTGCGGAGCGGGAAGTCGGTGTAGTCCTCCGGCATCAGAATGCGCCGGAGGTCGGGGTGGCCTTCGAAGACGACGCCGAACATGTCGAACGCCTCGCGCTCGTTCCAATCGGCCGAGCGCCAGAGGGGGGTCAGCGAGGCGACCGGCCCTCGGTCGCCGGTACGGGTCTTGAGGCGGAGGATGTCGTTACGCTTCGGGCTGTACAGGTGGGCGACGACTTCCATCGGCTCGGCGCGGTGAGGCCAGTGGACCGCCGTCACGTCGAGCAGAACGGTGAAATCGGTCTCCGGGTCGTCGCGGAGCCACTGCGCCGCGCGGAACCAATCCTTCGAGGTGACGACCGCCCACCACTGGTCACGGAACGAGGCCGTTTCGAGGACCGCGTCCGGAAACCGCGCCTTGAGGAGCTCGACAGCCTTTTCGCCTTCGGCCATCGGCTCACTCCCACTCGAGGGCGCCGCGCCGCCAGAGGTACACGTAGCCGGCGACGAGGATCCCGAGGAAGACCGCCATCTCGGCGAGGACGAACCCCTTGCTTCCCGCGAACCCGCGGAACGTCACGGCCCACGGGAGGAGGAACGCCGCCTCGATGTCGAACAGGATGAAGAGCATGGCGACGAGGTAGAACTTCACGGAGAAGCGATGCTTGGTGACCGGCTCGAACGGTCGCGACCCGCACTCGTACGGGGTCGTGTCGACCTTCGCCTTGAGCCAGCTCTTGTTGATCAGCTTGGGAACGAGCCAGCTCGCCACGAGCATCGCGCCGATCATCACCACTGCCATCACGATCGTGAGCAGGACTGTGATCAGGCTGCCTTCCATGGAAGCTCCGCGCCGAAGGGGCGGTACTCTAACACAGCGTCCGGACGGTGCTTTTGGGGGTCAGCGAGGGGCGGACACGCTGATCGTTCCGTCCCGCGAAGGACGGGGTCGGCCGGGGGGCAGGAGCGTGTCGTCGTCGGGGGAAAGGTCGTCGGCGCGCCGGAACGCGTTCGCCGCTTCGTCGGGCAGCCCCATCTTCAAGTAGAGGTCGCCCAGGGTCTCGTAGACGAGCCCCAGGCGCGGCGCGCAGGCCTCCGCGCGCTGGAGCCACTGCTTGGCCTCGGGATATTTCTGCGCGGCGCAAAAGGTCCGGCCGAGGTTGATCATCGCGTAGCACTGGCGGGGCTCGCGGTCGAGGACATGGCGGAACACCGACTCCGCCTTGTCGAGCTGCCCGGCGCCGAGCGCCGCGCGGCCCACGAGGTGCATCGCGTCCATGTCGTCAGGCGTCAGGGAAGAGAGGCGCTGCGCGAACTCGAGCGCCTGGCCGTAGAGGATCTTTTTCTTCACGACGTCGGTCTCATCCGCCGCGATCCGGATGTAGCTCTCGCTCAGGACCCGGAGCACGCCGGTGTCGTCCGGGGACGACTCGAGGGCGAAGCGGAGGGGTTGGATCGCCGCCTTGGGGTCGCCGTTCCCGAAGTACGCCTTGCCGAGCTGCGCGAAGACCGCCGGATCCTGGTGAATCCGCCTGGCCACCTCGAGGTCGGCGACCACCTGATCCCAGCGCTGGAGCGCGTACCAGGCCTGTGCCCGGAACAGGAGCAGGTTGTAGCGTTTGAACGGGTCCTGCGTGTGCCCCAACCCTTCGGTGAGGGCCTGGATCGTGCGCTCCCAGTTCGCTTCGTCCCTGAGCGCGAACGCGAGGCCCATGTAGTACTCGGGGCGCGTGGGGTTGAGCTCGATCGCGTGCCGGAAATGGCCTTCGGCCGCCCCCGGTGACCGCATCTTGAGCATGCAATGGCCGAGCATGAAGAAGCCGAAGTCGTAATCGGGGGACCGGTCGACGAGCGCCTGGAACTTCGTCACCGCCTCCAGGTATCGGCCCGCCTTGAAATCGGACATGGCATCGTGCGGGTCCACGGCCCGGGCCGGCCTCGTGAACGCGAAGGTAAGGGCAAGGGCGGTGGCGACGACCATGCGGCCCCTCATCGGGCCCCCTTGAAGTCGATCGCCACGACGATCGTGCGCGGCGCCGTTCCCCCGTCGTGCCGTTCGTACCGCCATTGCTTCACCGCGTCGATCGCCGCCGTTTCGAAACCCAAGCCGGTCCTCGTGCTGCCGATCACCGTCGCGTCCGCGATCGTTCCGTCGACGGCGACGACGAGCTGCACCGTGACGCGCGCATCCACGCGAAGCGCCCGCGCCGCGGGCGGATAGACCGGCCGCGCGCGCTTGACCAGGGTTAGCCCCGCCGCAGCCTGCCCGGCTTGCGGTGACGACGGCTCGACCGACGGTGGAACGGCATCGGGAGGTGGGATCAGAGGGTCGACCTCCGGGTTGACCGCGATCGCGATCGGTGGCGCCGGCTCGGCGACGGGCTCGAACGTGACCTGCATCTCCCGGGCGACGAGCGGCGCCGGTGTTCCGGCCGGACGCCCTCCCGGCTCGGCGACCGGCGCCGACCCCTCCTCGGCGACCGGCGGTGCCGGCCGCCAGACCATCGGGAAATCGGGCGGTGTCGAGGGGACGGACACCCCGGCGGGGGTCGCAAAAGTAGGAAGGAGGAGCACGACGACGTGGAGCGCGACCGTCGCGACGACGATGAGCGGGAGGAGGTGGCCGAGCGAAGGTCCGCCGAGGTGCGCCAGCCGCCGCTTCTCGGCTTCGAGCTTGTCCTCGAGCTTGAGAAGACCGCGCAGCGAGCTCACAGCGAGGCCCTCCGCGACCGCGGTGGAAAGCCGATGCGGGGCGGTCCGGGAAGTGAGGCGATCGCCGCGTAGGCGTCGATCATCGCCTGGTAGCTCGCGTCGGGCGCGACGATGAGGATCACCGCCGGCCGCTGCGAGCCGGCCAGACGCGCGCGCAGCTCGCTCTCCAAGCTGCCCGCCGGAATCGACGAGCCGTCGACCGCGATCTCGTTCTCCGAACCGACCTCGACCTTGACCGCCCCGCGGTCGTCGAAGACGCCTCCCCCCGACGAGCTGGCGAAGCGCATCGCGGGGCCGCGCACCGCTCCGAACATCCCCGAAATCATGACGGTCGTGAAGATGAGCAGGGCGAGGTTGGCCATCGGCGTCGTCGGCACCGCCGTGACCCGCGTGACCGCGCGCCGCAGGTGCATCTAGGCTCCCGCCGCGATCGTCGGACGGGCGCCGAGGACGACGTTCTTCACGCCGGCCTTCCGTAGCATCTCGAGGACGTCGTCGACGACGGCGAAGCGGATCGACCCGTCGACGCGCAGGAGAAAGGTTCTCTCAGAATCCTTGTCCACGATCCGCGACGCCTCGAAGTACAGCCCCTCCGGGCCGCCGAGATCCTGGAACTTGCCCGGCTCGCGCTCGACACGCCACTCGAGCGCATCGTCCGGACCGCGCTCGACGACGATCGTCACGGCACCGGCGGGCGCCTCGAACGGGCCCGGCGCGCGCGGCAGCTCCGTGGCGGAGTCCTGAGGGTCGTAGCGAGTGGCGAGAAAGAAGAAGAACACGAGCAGAAGCGCGAGGTTTGCCAGAGCGGCAGCGGGCACCGCGGGAGGCAACGGCCGGGGCCTTGGCAGGTGCATCGCTTCGGCTCTAGGCCTTCGTCCCCATCCGCTCCATCTCCGAGAAGGTCTCGACGACGACGCTGGCGGCCATCTCCAAGGTACGGCTCTGGGCGGCCACGCGCCCCGCCAAGTAATTGTGGAACGGGAGCGCGATCGCGGCCACGATCAGTCCCCAGGCCGTCGTGTACAGCGCCTGGGAGATCCCGCCGGCAACTCGGGAGGGGTCCGACAGCCCGCCCACGTGAATGACGTCGAACGCGACGATCATCCCCCAGACGGTTCCAAGAAAACCGAGGATCGGCGCCAAGTTCGCGATCGTCGCGAGGAGGCCGAGCTTTCCCTCGAGCTGGGCCAGCTCGTAGAGGGCGGTTGCCTCCATCGCGGATTCGACCTCGTTCCGGGGCGCGCCGATCTTGAGCACCCCGGCATGGAGAACGGAGGCCGCCGGCCCTCGCCGCGATTCGCAGACCTCCGCGGCCTCGCGGACGCGGCCGTTCAAGAGCTCCTTGCGAACGTGGGCGAAGAAATCGCGTACATCGATCTGGAGCGATCGGAACTGGATGAGCTTGTAGACGATGACGGCGACCGCGACCACGCTGCACACCGTGATCGGGTGCATCATCGGTCCACCGGCGAGATACAGGCGTCCCAGGTCACCCAGCATCGTGCAAAAAAGGATAACCCAAGCCCCGGAACCACGCCGGGAGGGCAAATTATTCGTAGCGCAGCGACTCGATCGGATCCAGACGTGAGGCTTTTGCGGCGGGGTAGATCCCGAAGAACAGGCCGACGGCGGACGAGAAGCCGAAAGCCAGGGCGAGCGCCCAGAGCGGCACGAAGAATCCGGGCCAATTCGGGATCAGCTTCGCCGCGAGCGCGCCGACCCCGATCCCCATCGCCATGCCGATGATTCCGCCCACGAGGGCGAGCGTGATCGCCTCGATGACGAACTGGGCGAGGATGTGGCTCCGGCGCGCGCCGACCGCCTTGCGGACGCCGATCTCGCGCGTCCGCTCGGTCACCGAGACGAGCATGATGTTCATGATCCCGATCCCGCCGACGAGGAGCGCGATCGAGACGACGCCCGCCACGACGTAGGTCACGCCGTTCGCGAACTTCGTGAACGACTTCAGGAACTCCTTCTGCGTCGACACCTTGAAGTCGCTCGGCTGGTCGGCGCGCAAGCGGTGGCGGACACGGAGCGTGTTCTCGATCTCGTCCGCGGCCTGGTCGACGAGCTCGGGCGTGCGGGAGCGGACGAGGAACGCGGTGTTCTCCTCGACGTCGTGTCCCCACAAGGACACCGCGGTGCCGAACGGGATCATGACGAACTTGTCCAGCTCCTGTCCCAGGAGCTGCCCTTTCGGCTCCATGACGCCGATGATGTGGCAGGTCCGCCCCTCGACGCGGAGGTCCTTGCCGACCGGGTTCTCCGGGAGCTTGAGATCGGTGAGGACGCCGTGGCCGATGACGCACGCGTTCGTCTTGCCGGTCTCGTCGAGCGCGCCGAAGAAGCGCCCGAGATCGACGTAGTAGTTCCTCACGTCCTGGAAGACCGGCTGGACGCCGATGACCTGGTACTGCGAGCGCTCCTCGCCGAACTTCACCTCGCCGAAGTGCTGCACGATCGGCGTCGCGACGGTGACCGACGGGCAGGTGCGCATGACGGCCTGGCCGTCCTCCCACGTGAGCACGATCTTCCCGAGCTTGTCGCCTTCCTTCCCCGGCGGGCGGAACGGCTCGACGATGATCGTGTTCGCTCCGAGATTCTGCACCTCTTGCGTGATGACCTGGCTGAACCCCTGCACGATCGAGACGACCGCGATGACGGCCGCGGTGCCGATCACGATGCCGAGGGTCGTCAGCATCGACCTCATCTTGTTGGCCCAGATCGCCTTCAGGGCCATCAGGAGGTTTTCGAGGAACACCTCAGGCTCCGACGGGGGTGTTGCGCACGTCGCTGATGATCTTTCCGTCCCTGAGGCGCACGACGCGGGCGGCGTGCTGCGCGAGGTCGTCCTCGTGGGTGACGAGGATGATCGTGTTGCCGCGGCGGTGCAGATCGTCCATGAGCGCGAGGATCTCCTCGCCCGTCTTGGAGTCGAGGTTCCCGGTCGGCTCGTCGGCGAGGAGGATCGACGGGCCGTTGACGAGGGCGCGCGCGATCGCCACGCGCTGCCGCTGGCCGCCGGACATCTCGTTCGGGCGATGGTGCTTGCGCGTGCCGAGGCCGACGGCATCGAGCGCCTTCTCGGCGCGCTCGCGCCGCTCGCGGCGCGGCACGCCCGAGTAGACGAGCGGGAGCTCGACGTTCTGGACGGCGTCCGCGCGCGGCAGCAGGTTGAACGTCTGGAAGATGAAGCCGATCTCCTTGTTGCGGATCTGCGCGAGCTCGTCGTCGTTCATCGTGGCGATCTCGCGGCCCTTCAGGACGTACGACCCCGACGTCGGGGTGTCGAGGCATCCGATCAGGTTCATGAGCGTCGACTTGCCCGAGCCCGAAGGTCCCATGATCGCGACGTAGTCGCCGCCTTCGATCGACAGCGATACGTCGTCGAGCGCCTGGACGATCGTCTCCGCCCCCATCTGATAGGTCTTGTGGACGTCCTTGATGTCGATGAGCGCGCTCAATCGATTTCGACTTGGGCCTTGCCCTCGTCGTCTCCTTTCTTCTTCTCTTCGGCCTTCTTCTCGCGGACGAGATCGCCGGGCTTGAGGTCGCGGAGGGCGCGGTACGGGCCCGTGATCACCGTCTCGCCCTCCTTGAGACCGTCCGCGACCGTGACCGAGGTCTCGTCGCTGATGCCGGACTTCACCTTCTTGAGGACCGCCTTCTTGTTCTCGACGACGAAGACGCACTCCTGCGTGTCGGCCTTGTCCGCCTTCGCGGCGGGAGCCGGCGCGGGATCCTTCGCGTCCTTCTTGTCTTTGCCGTCCTTCGCCTCGAGCTCCGACGGCTTCTTGAGCATGATCGCCTGGATCGGCACCGTGAGCGCGTGATCCGCACGCTCGGTCTCGATGCGCGCCTTGGCGGTCATTCCGGGACGGAGCTTCGTATCCACGGTATCGAGCGCGATCTTGACCTCGAAGATCTGCGTCTGCTGGCCGGCGCGCTGGATCGCCGAGCCGGCGATCTCGATGACCTTGCCGGCGTACGGCTTCGCCTCGCCGACGGCGTCGACGACGACGCGGGCGATCTGCCCAAGCTTGACCTGGGTCACGCGGGTCTCGTCGACGTCGACCGTCGCCAGGATCTCGCCCATGTCGGAGACGATCATGATCACGGTGCCGGGGTTGTTCATCGTCCCGGTCAGCGTGATCTCGCCCTTCTCGGCGTTCAGCTTCGTGACGGTGCCGTCCATCGGCGACCGGATCGTCGTCTTCGAGAGGTCGTCTTGCGCGTGCGCGAGGCTCGCGTCCGCCTGCGCGACCTGCTCCTCGAGGCTGCCGAGCTCGATCTCGCGCTGCCTGAGGTCGAGATCGCTCAGGTCGAGCGTCTCCTGCGAGACGAGCCCGCTCGTCTGGAAGAGAGCCTTGTTACGCTTGTTCTGACGCTCCGAGTTCGCGAGCGCAACCTTCGCCTGGTCGATCGCGATCTTCTGCATCCGTACGGCGGACTGGAGCCGGTCGACCTCGGTCTTGTAACGCTGGGGGTCGATCTGGACGAGGAGGTCCCCCTTCTTGACCAGGTCGCCTTCCTTCACCGGGAGCTGGACGATCTCGCCGATGACGACCGACGACTGGATGTTGACCTTCGTGCGGGCCTCGATCCGGCCGGTCGCGGAGACGAACGAGGCGAGGTCCTTCACGGCCGCCTTGGCCATGTAGACCTCCTCGCCCTGCTCCTTGGGCTTGCTGAGCACCGACGCCGCGATGATGCCGCCGACCACGACGACGGCCCCCGCGACGATCAGCGATTTCTGGAGCTTGGTCATCCCATGAACGCCGACAACAGGAGGCCCAGACAAACCTTGACCACGATGTAGGCAACCCAAACGCCCAGGACGACATTACGGGCCGATGACTTCGAGAGGCGCGTCGTCTTCGAGAGCGCGATCGATCCCACGAGGAACAGCCAGATGTCGAAGACGTCGACGCTCGAGAGCAGGCCGAGGAGCGCCTTGTTCGTCGTCTCGAAGTCCATGAACGCGGCGACGTTGGACTTGAGGATGCGCCCGAACTGGACATCGGGCGGATCGAACGACGCCTTGGGATACGCGACGATCGTCGTCAGCAGGAGCGGGATGAGCCCGATCGTCTGCGTGTACGCGTACCCGGCGACGACCTTGAGATAGTTCGTCTTCGCCCCGAATGCCGCCGCGAGCCCGTGATAGAGCAGCGGCACGAAGAAGATCGGGATCAGGACGAAGAGCGACGTCAACGCCCGCCGCACCGGCTTCTTGCCGTTCTCGAACCCCTCGCGCGTCTTCTGCTCGACCTGATCGCGCTGGGCGTCGGTCATGTTGCCCTTCGACATCTTCTCGACGAACTTCATCTGGTTCTTGACGGCCTGATCGACGTCGATCTTCGTCACGGTGACGCTCTGCACGACGAAGAACGCGATCATGAGGAGGAAGACCGGAAGCAGCCAGTCCCATCCGGGCCTCCGGGCGATCGACTCGAAGGTCTTCGTCGGCGACGTGAAGACGCCGATCAGCCGCGCGACCGGCGACAGCTCCGGCCCCTGGCTCGGTGCCCCCGTGGACTCGGTCATTCCTTACCTCCCGGCCTCGGCGTCGAGCTTGAGGCCTTGCGACTCGAGGAGCGTGCCCTTCGAGCGCTCGAGATCCGCGAGCCCCTTGTTGTAGTCGAGCACGGCCTGGATGAGCTGCAATTGAGCGTTCCTGAGGTCGGTCTGGAAGGTGAAGACCTCGAACGAGGTCGACATCCCGTTGTCGAACTTCTTCTGCTCGGCCTCGAGCTTCTTCTGCTGGAGCTCGACGTTCTTGCGCCCGGCGACGACCCGCTCGTAGCCCGACTCGACGGCGCGAACGGCGCGGCGCACGTCGACGCGGACGATCTCCTCGGTGTTCTGCTCGGACAACTCGGCTTTTTGGCGGTTGATCTGGGCGTTGGCGTAGTTCGCCTCGGCGGCGCGGTTGTTGATCGGAACGGCGTAGGTGAGGCCGACGAACCAGGTGTAGTTGTCGAGCTTCGGAATCTCTCCCAACGCGGATCCCAGCCCGCCGGTATTGAACGTCTGGAAGAAGATGTCATCGGCGGTGTTGAGGATGCCGTCCGGGCCGGGAAGCTGATTGTTCGTGATTGAATTGAGATTGTTCCCCGTCGGCGAGAATCTGGCGGTGAGATCGAGTTGATGCCGGGCGTTCTTCTTCGCCACCCGCTCGCCGAGCTGCGCCGTTTCGACCTGATAGCCGGACTGGAGAATCTCGGGACGCGACTTCAGCGCGGTGGCGATCGCCTCGTCGAGGCTCGGCTGCCGCTGGTCCTGCGCCGGCTCCTCCGTCGGATTGATCGACTTGTTCCAGAGAGGGTCGTCGGGAGGAATGGCCAGGAGCTGGCGAAGAGCGTCCTCGGAGTTCTTCACGGCAAGCTTCGTCGTGATGACGCCCTCGACGTTCGAGGCGACGTTCGCTTCGGCCTGCGTGATCTCGATCGGGGCCAGCGTCCCGACCTCGACCTTCTTCTTGTTCAGCTCGTAGAGATCTTGCGAGAGCTTCAGCGCCTGCTCGGCGACCTCTTGCGCCTTCATCGAGGCGAGCAGGTCCCAGTAGGCGTTCTCGACCGTCTGGATCACGCTCGTCGCCTGACCGCGCAGCACCTCGTGGCTGATGTCGACGTTCGTCTTCGCCACCAGGAGCGAGTACTCGGTCGTTTCCTTGCCGAGGCCTTTGAGAAGCGGGAGCGTGAATGCCAGGTTGAGGGCACTGCTGTACTTGGGGTTGTAGTCGCCAAAAGGCTTTGCATCGATGTAGGCGGAGCTGAGCGACGCTTCCCAGGTCGCGCCGAAGTTCAGGAGCTGCTTGAAGTCGGCCGAGATGTCCGTGGTCTTCTGCTTCGGTGAGGCATAGACGACCCGGCCGCCGATGAACAGCGGCTGCCCTTCGGACTTGGTCTCGGTGTGGCCGAGCTGCGACGTGAAGAACGGGTCGAAGGCGGCCTTCTGAAACAGCACGTCGTTCAGGGCGATCTGCGGGTCTCTCTTGGCGACGGCGAGATCGAGATTGTTCTCGAGCGCCTTCGAAAGGGCCTCGGACAGGCTGAGCGGCACAGTCCCCGCATCTTGGGCGTACGCCCGCGGTACGGACGACGCGACGAGCGCCGCCGCCGTCGCGAGGGACACCAACATCACGCATCTCGGCTTCACGTCAATCCTCCGCTTGAAAGAGCCCGTGCTCCCCGGACCTTGCCCCCGCCCGATCCCCAGCCATCGTCTGGCGTATTACGCTCGACCCCGGCAGGCGGTTTCAGCGACGAGGGCCGGGAGGATACAACGGCGGCCTACCGCGTGGCGACGTGACAGGCGACCCGGCGACGGTCGTCGATCGCGAGAAGCGGCGGCTCCTCGCGCAGGCAGACCGCCTCGGCGAGCGGACAGCGCGGGTGGAAGCGGCAGCCGGAGGGCGGCCTGAGGGGCGAAGGAGGCTCGCCGGGAAGCACGCGGGCGGGAGGGGCGTCCGGCGACCGGCGCGGCGTCGCCTCGAGGAGCGCCCGGGTATACGGGTGCTTCGGGGCGAGGTAGAGGTCCTCCGCGGGCGCCTCCTCGACGATCTTCCCCAGGTACATGACCGCGACGCGGTGCGCGACGTGCCGGACGAGGCGGAGGTCGTGCGCGATGAAGAGATAGGCGAGCCCCCGGCGCCGCTGAAGGTCGACGAGCAGGTTGACGATCTGCGCCTGAATCGAGGGGTCGAGGGCCGACACCGGCTCGTCGGCGACGAGGAATCGGGGCTCGCAGGCGATCGCCCGCGCGATCCCGATCCGCTGGCGCTGCCCGCCGGAAAAGGCGTGCGGGTACTTGTCGAGGGCCGAGCGGTCGAGGCCGACCTCCTCGAGGAGGAGGGCGGCGCGCTCGCGCCGCTCGGCGCGCGAGGCGCCGATGCCGTGGATCGTGAGCGGCTCGGCAACGAGCGAGGCGACTTTCATCCGGGGGTTGAGCGCCCCGTAAGGATCCTGGAAGACGATCTGGAAGTGGCGGCGCATCCGCCGCAGGGGCCGCGCCGCCAGCGCGAGCAGATCGACCCCGTCGAAGCGGATCGCGCCGGCGTCCGGCTCCGCGAGCCTCACGATGAGCCGGCCGGTCGTCGACTTCCCGGAGCCGGACTCCCCGACCAGACCGAGCGTCTCACCCGCCCCGACCTCGAGATCGACCCCGTCGACGGCACGGAGCGCCGGGCCAGGGCGGCCGAGCCAACCGGTGCTCGCGGTGAACGACTTGACGAGCCCGCGCGCCTGGACGAGCGGCGGCCCCTCGTTCAAGCGTCCCTCCCGTAGAGGTGGCACGCCACGCGACAGCCGGCCTCGAGATCGACGTTCGGCGGCTCGATCGTGCCGCACGGCGCGAACGCCTCCGGGCACCGGGGATGGAACCGGCAGCCGGCCGGGTACGCGACCGGGTCCGGAACCTGGCCGGCGAGCGCGCGGAGGCGTTTTCCGCGCCCGTCCCCGGCATCCTCGGGAATCGCGGCGAGGAGCGCCTGCGTGTACGGGTGCCGCGGCCGCGCGAAGATCTCACGCACCGGCGCCTCCTCGACGAGACGTCCCGCGTACATGACGCCGACGCGGTCGGCGATCTCGGCGACGACGCCGAAGTCGTGCGTGATGAGGAGCACGGTGAGGCGCCGGTCGGCTTTGAGCGTGCGGAGGAGCGCCAGGATCTGCGCCTGAATCGTGAGGTCGAGCGCGCTCGTCGGCTCGTCTGCGATGAGCAGGCGCGGCCGGCAGGACAGCGCGATCGCGAGCATGGCGCGCTGCTTCATGCCGCCCGACAGCTCGTGTGCGTACGACGACGCCTGCCGCTCCGGATCCGGCAGCGCCACCTCGCCGAGGAGGCGCACCGCCTCCCGCCACGCGTCCTTCCGCGAGAGGCCGCGGTGGATGCGGAGCGACTCGCCGACCTGCGTGCCGATCTTGAGCACCGGGTTGAGCGCGGCGCCCGCCTCCTGGAAGGCGAGGCCGATCTCGGCTCCCCTCACGCGCCGCATCTCCCGCTCCGTCAAGCCCATGAGATCGCGGCCGCCGAAGATCATCTTGCCGCCGGTGATGCGGCCCGGCTCGACGACGCGCAGCACCGAGTACGCCGTCGCCGTCTTCCCGCACCCCGACTCGCCCACCAGGGCGTACGTCTCACCCTCTTCGAGAATGAGATCGAGCCCGTCGACCGCGCGCACCTCGCCGCGCGGATCGTCGTAGCGAACGTGCAGGTTCTCGATCGCGAGGAGCGGCGCCATCGATGCGATTCTACGGAAATAAGGGGACAGCTACCGAATTTCAAGGGTGACAGGAACCAGGTTTTTCTTACGCGCGAACTGCGCGCGCAAGAAAAACCTGGTTCCTGTCACCCTTGAAATTCGGTAGCTGTCCCCTTATTTCCGTCAGAACGCGAAGGTGTCGTGGTGCTGGCCGAATACCGCACGCATGCGGTCGGCGATCTCGCCGAGGGTCGAGTCGGCGAGGACGGCGTCCAGGATCGCGGGCATCACGTTGGCGTCGCCGCGCGCGCGCTCGCCCACCGTCGAGAGGGCGCGTTCCACCGCCGGCGCGTTCCTCCGCTTGCGCAGAGCCGCGAGCCGCTCGCGCCGGCTCTGCTCCGCGGCCTGGTCGATCTTGAGGACCGGCGGCCGCGGGTCGTCCTTCCTGACGTAACGGTTCACACCGACGACGACGGCGTCGCCGGACTCGACGCGCTTCTGCCAGCGATAGGCCGCCTCGTGGATCTCGCGCTGCTGGAATCCGCGCTCGATCGCGCGCACGGCGCCGCCGAGTGCGTCGATCTTCTTCAGGTAGGCGGCCGCGCCGGCCTCCACCGCGTCGGTCAGCGATTCGACGAAGTACGAGCCGGCGAGGGGATCGACGGTGTCGGCGACGCCGGTCTCCTCGGCGATGACCTGCTGCGTGCGCAGGGCGAGGAGCGCGGCGCTCTCGGTGGGAAGGCCGAGCGCTTCGTCCATCGAGTTCGTGTGGAGCGACTGCGTGCCCCCGAGAACCGCGGCGAGCGCTTGCAGCGTCGTGCGCACCACGTTGACCTCGGGCTGCTGCGCCGTGAGGGTCGAGCCGGCGGTCTGCGTGTGGAAGCGAAGCTTCGCCAGCTCGGGGGCGGCGACACCGAACCTCTCGCGGACGATCCGGGCCCAGAGGCGCCGCGCGGCGCGGAACTTCGCCGCCTCCTCGAAGAAGTTCGAGTGCCCGTTGAAGAAGAACGAGAGGCGCCCGCCGAACGTCTCGAACGGAAGGCCGCGCGAGATCGCCGCCTCGCAGTAGGCGATCGCGTTCGCGAGCGTGAACGCGACCTCTTGCACCGCCGTCGCTCCCGCCTCCCGCATGTGGTAGCCGGAGATCGAGATCGTGTTCCAGCGGGGCACCTCGGCGGCGCACCAGGCGAAGAGGTCGGTCGTGATCCGGAGCGACGGCTCGGGCGGGAAGATGTAGGTCCCGCGCGCGATGTACTCCTTCAGGAGATCGTTCTGGATCGTCCCCGAGAGCGCGCTCGCCTCGACACCGCGCCGCTTCGCGACGGCGACGTAGAGGGCGAGGAGGATCGACGCCGTCGCGTTGATCGTCATCGAGGTCGAGATCCGCTCGAGCGGGAGGCCGTGGAGCAGCTCGTCCATGTCCTCGAGCGACGAGATCGCGACCCCGACCTTCCCGACCTCGCCCGCCGCCATCGGATGATCCGAGTCGTACCCCATCTGCGTCGGGAGATCGAAGGCGACCGACAGTCCCGATTGGCCCTGCTCGAGCAGGTAGTGGAACCGCGCGTTCGTCTCCTTCGCGGTGCCGAAGCCGGAGTACTGCCGCATCGTCCAGAGGCGCCCGCGGTACATCGACGGCTGGATGCCGCGGGTGAACGGGAACTCGCCGGGGAGCCCGATCGTGGCTGGATCGCGCGCCTCACCGTCGGCCTCGGTATAGACCGGTTCGATCGGGATGCCGGAGGTCGTTTCGAGGCGATCCTTCGGGCGGGCCATCGACGGGAGTATAGCGACCGCTCCCTATAATCCGGCCATGTTCACGACCGTCGCGCGCACGCCGGAAGGCGTGCGCCTTCTCGATCAAAGGCGCCTTCCGGGCGTGACGGACTACGTGACCCTCCGGACCGCCGAGGAAGTCGCCGGCGCGATCCGCGCGATGGTCGTGAGGGGCGCGCCGGCGATCGGCGTGACCGCCGCCTTCGGGCTCACGCTCGCAGCGCCGCAGGGCGACGCCGCGCTCAGGGAGGCGGAGCGCGTCCTCCGCGCCGCGCGGCCGACCGCGGTCAATCTCGCCTGGGCGCTCGACCGGATGATGGCCGCCGCCGCACGGGCACGGAGCGAAGGCGCGGACGACGCCGGGATCGCCGCACGTCTCGAGCGCGAAGCGCAGACAATCCACGACGAAGACCTCGAGGCGTGCCGGGCCATCGGGCGTCACGGCGCGACACTCGTCCCGGAGCGCGCCTCGATCCTCACGCATTGCAACGCCGGCGGGCTCGCCACCGCCGGTTACGGAACGGCGCTCGGCGTCATCCGCGCGGCGGTGGAAGCGGGCAAGCGCATCCGCGTGCTCGCCGACGAGACGAGGCCGTTCCTGCAGGGCGCGCGCCTCACCGCGTGGGAGCTGATGCAGGACGGGATCGAGACGGTGCTCATCGCGGACAGCGCGGCCGGAAGCCTTCTCCGCTCGGGCGCGATCGACCTCGTCGTCGTCGGCGCCGACCGCATCGCGCGGAACGGCGACGTCGCCAACAAGATCGGAACGTACTCTGCCGCGGTCCTCGCGAAGGAGAACGGCGTGCCGTTCTACGTCGCGGCGCCGGTCTCCACGGTCGACCTCGCCTGCCCGAACGGCGAGGCGATCCCGATCGAGTCGCGCGACGCCGCGGAGGTCACCGAGCTCTTCGGGACGCGCATCGCGCCCGCGGGTGTCGGCGTCCTGAATCCGGCGTTCGACGTGACCCCCGCGCGCTACGTCGCTGCGATCGTCACCGAGCGCGGGATCGCGCGCGCGCCCTACGAGGCCTCGCTCGCCGCTCTCCTGCGCTGAACGGAGACCACGACGACCGGGACCGCACAGGCGGCGCTACCATGCGCGGCCATGGCCCGGATCCTCGCGATCGAAAGCTCGTGCGACGAGACCGCCGCCGCCGTCGTCGAGGACCGCTGCCACGTCCTCTCCTCCGTCGTCGCGTCTCAGGACGAGATCCACGCCAAGTACGGCGGGGTCGTTCCCGAGCTGGCGTCGCGCCGCCACGTCGAGTGCATCGGGCCGGTGATCGTGGAGGCGTTGGCCCAGGCGGGGGGCGGCCTCGACGCCCTCTCCGCCATCGCGGTGACCCGCGGACCCGGCCTCGTCGGCTCGCTCCTCGTGGGCCTCTGCGCGGCGAAGGCGATCGCCTGGCAGCGAGGCCTCCCGCTCCTCGGCATCAACCACCTCGAAGGCCACGTGCGCTCGCCGTTCCTCGAGAATCCCGGCATCGAGTTCCCGGCGATCGCGCTCGTCGTTTCGGGCGGGCACACGGCGCTCTACCTCTGCCCCGAGGAGGCGGTCTACCGGCCGATCTCGCGCACGCGCGACGACGCGGCCGGCGAGGCGTTCGACAAGGTCGCGAAGCTTCTCGGCCTCGGCTACCCCGGCGGGCCGGTCATCGACCGCCTGTCGGACGGCGCCGACGAGCAGGCGTTCGAGTTCCCGCGCGCGACGATGAAGAACCAGTCGCTCGACTTCTCGTTCAGCGGGCTCAAGACCGCCGTGAGGATCCGCGCGACCGAGCTGGGCCTCGCGCACGCGCGCCCGTCCGGCGGCGAGGCGACCGACGCGGTCCGCGACCTCGTCGCATCGTTCCAGAGGACCGTGGCCGAGACCCTCGTCGCGACCACGCTCGCCGCGTGCCGGCGCGAGTCGGTGCCGACGGTGCTCCTGTCCGGAGGGGTCGCGTGCAACCGCCGCTTGCGCCGCGCCTTCGCCGAAGCGGAAGTCGCCGAGGGACTCCGCGTCTACGCGCCCTCGCCCCGCTACACGACCGACAACGCCGCCATGATCGGGGAGGCGGCGTTCCTTCACCTCGAGCGCGGGGATGTCGCGCCGTGGGACGTGAACGCCGACGCCCAGTGGAAGCTCGGCACGTGAATGGGAGTACCCTAACGCCCCGCATGAGGACGATCGATCTCGAAGGCAAGGTCGCGCTCGTCGCCGGAGTCGCCAACCAACGTTCGCTCGCCTGGGCGATCGCCGAGGCGCTCGCCGACGCCGGTGCGAAGCTCATCCTCACGTATCAGGGCGAGCGCCTCCAGAAGAACGTCGCCGAGCTGGCCGCCGAGCGCCCCGGCACTCTCATGTTCCCGTGCGACGTCACGAACGACGTCGAGATCTACGCGCTCTTCCAGCGCATCGCCGCGGCGAACGACGGGCGTCTCGACATCCTCGTCCACTCGATCGCCTTCGCGCGTCGCGAAGATCTCGACGGCGACTTCCGCAACACGAGCCGCGACGGCTGGCACACGGCGCTCGACATCAGCGCCTACTCGCTCCTCGCCCTCACGAACCGCGCCACGCCGCTCATGGAGGCGGCGGGAGGCGGGTCGATCGTGTCGCTCACCTTCCAGGCGAGCCAGCGCGTCTTCCCGAACTACAACGTCATGGGAAGCGCCAAGGCCGCGCTCGAGCACGCGACCCGCCAGCTCGCCTTCGAGCTGGGCCCGATGAACATCCGGGTCAACACGATCTCCGCCGGTCCGATCCCGACCCTCTCGGCGCGCGGCATCTCGGGGTTCTCGAGCATGGCGAGCCATCACAAGAAGACGGCGCCGCTCAAGCGGAACATCGAGGCGCGCGAGGTCGGCGACGCCGCGCTCTTCCTCTGCTCGCCGATGGCGTCGGGGATCACCGGATCGACGCTCTACGTCGACGCGGGCTACAACGTGATGGGCGTGTGAGGGTGAGGGTGAGGGGACAGCTTCCGAAACTCAGGCGGTAGCCCGGACCTCCGAGTTTCGGAAGCTGTCCCCTCTCTTGAGCTCTCTCCGCAGCTGCGCGGCGAACACCTTCCGCATGAGCTTGAGCTTGAGCTCGCCGGCCCAGAAACGGCGCGGGTCGTGCTGGAGCCAGCGCGCCTCCTCGGGGAGCATCACGAGCGAGACGTGGACGTTGTCCGCGACGCCGATGGGGAGGCCGTTCGTCATGCACGCCTCGTAGAGGCGGCGGAAGACGGGGACGAGTTCCTCGGTCTTGGGCGGCGGCACGTCGGCGAAGTCGGTGGCTTGGAGCGGGCGGAAAACGCACACGGTCGGGATGGCGCCGACGCTCGCGATCCAGTCGATGGCGCGGATCGAGTCCTCCGGCGGCTCGAGCCCGGCGATGATCTCGCCGTTGACGACCCACGGCTCGAAGCCGCGGCCCGTCGTTCCGACCTCCTGCGCACAGTAGCGGATCGCCTCGAGGTAGCGGTCGAGCCCGTACTCGCGGTGCTTGCCGGGGCAGACGGCGGCGAACCGGTCGCGGTTCCAGATCTCGAAGCAGAAGGAAACGCGGTTGACCCCCATGCGGCGTAGCTCGCGGTAGCGGGCGAGGTCGTGGTGCGGCGGCGTCTGGACGCCGACCATCACCTTCGTCGCTTCCTTGACCCGCTGGATGTACGGCTCGAGGATGTCGAGGTAGGTGTCCCCGTCGTAGTGGCCGGTGTTGAAGTCGACGTAGGTGATCCCGGACTCGGCGCGGGCCGCCTGGACGACCTCGACGACCTCCTCGATCGATTTCGAGTCGCCGTCGTCGGCGCCGAGGTTGAGGCCGACCGAGCAGAACCTGCACTGCTCCTTGTCGGGCTGCTTGAGCCAGTACTCGCAGACCTTGGACGGATAGACCCCCAGATAGGTCCCCTGGAGCGTCCCCACCATGGTCATCCGTTTGCCCGAGGTCGTTTTGCGGTTGTACCAGGCGGGCTGCGGAGAGAGTTGCACCGCGCTCACCGGCCCGACGGCGTCGTGGTCGAGCCACAGCGCATCCCCCCGCCAGCGGAAGACGTAGGGCGACGCTTGGGCGAACGACTCGACGACCGGGACGTTCGTCCAGAGGCCTCCCGGCAGGATGACCTCGAGCCCCGAGCCGAGACCCGCCCGGGTCCTCAGAATTTTGCGCCCGCCGTGCTCTTCCACGGCGTCCGAGTCGTCGATGCGCGCGCCTCGGCAGTAGAGGTCGAGCTTGAGGAGCCCCGGATTCTTGCGAACGTCGGTTTCCATTGCGGACAGAATACGTCCGCGGGCGTCCGTGCATCGGACCGAATTTGTCCGTAAATCCCTTTCCAAGGTGCGCGCGGAGTTCTATAACCGAGCATCCGGGTCTCGAAAGGAAATTACTCCCGAGGCCCCGAGAGGTGGGTGACTCATGGCGCTCCGACTGACTCGCGCAGGCGACTATGCGGTACGGGCGATGATCCACATCGGCTCGCTCCCCGACGGTGGCGTGGCGCTCAAGGACGAGATCGCGCTCGCCGAAGGAATCCCTCCGAGCTTCATGGCGAAGATCCTCCGGCAGCTCGTCCGCACCGGACTGCTCCGTTCGGCGCGCGGCGTCCACGGCGGGTTCGGCCTCGCGCGCGGCGCCGGCGACATCAGCCTCCTGGACGTCGTCGAGGCGATCGAGGGCCCGATCCAGCTTACGGACTGCTCCCCCGATCCCGAGCGGTGCACCCTCTCGCACGACTGCCCCGCGAGCGGCGTCTGGCTCGAGGTCCAGCAGCGGATGACCGGTCTCCTCCGGGAGACGAGCCTCGAGGCGCTCCTGTCGGCGCCCCGGCGCAACCGGCGGGTGATGTACCGGATCAGTGGCTAATCCGGACGTCCCGACGTAATCTCCCCTGCGTCGCGCCGCATTGCGGTCGCCAGGAGGCTCCATGAAGCAACTGATCTCGATCGCCTGTCTCGTCGCCCTCGCCCTCTTCGTTGCCGCGCCCGCGCGTGCCGGCGAGCCGGCCGGACAGACGACCTTGAAGGGCTGGGTCGTCGACGACGACTGCGGCGCGAAGAACGCGAACGCCGCCGGCGCCGACTGCATCAAGATGTGCCAGAAGAACGGCGCCAAGCTCGTGCTCTACGTGGACGGCAAGACCTACGGCCTCTCCGACCAGAAGCTCGCGCTGGCCAACGTCGGCCACGAGGTTGCGGTCACCGGCACCGTCGACAAGAACGGCAACGTCACGGTCGCCAAGATGGAAACGGCGAAGAAGACGTCCTGAAGGTTCACAGTCGACAGTTGACAGTTGACAGTTCCGGAACTGTGAACTGTTGACTGTTAACTGTCGACTTCCCGGCCACTGCCGCCCCGTTGCTATACTGAGCCACTTTCCGGGGCGCTCTTCCTGATGAAGTCCCTGCGAATCCGCAACTTCTCGATCATCGCGCACATCGATCACGGGAAGACGACGCTCTCCGACCGTCTGCTCCAGCGGACGGGAGCCGTCGCCGAGCGCGACATGACCGCGCAGATGCTCGACGCGATGGACCTCGAGCGCGAGCGCGGCATCACGATCAAGGCCCACGCCGTCACCCTGGGCTATCGCGCGAAGGACGGCCAGGACTACATCCTCAACCTCATCGACACACCCGGGCACGTCGACTTCAACTACGAGGTCAGCCGCTCGCTGGCCGCGTGCGAGGGGGCGCTGCTCGTCGTCGACGCGAGCCAGGGAGTCGAGGCGCAGACGCTCGCGAACACCTACCTCGCGGTCGACGGCGCGCTCGAGGTCATCCCGGTCCTCAACAAGATCGACCTCCCCGGCGCCGAGCCGGAGCGCGTGCGCGAGCAGATCGAGAACATCATCGGCATCGACACGGCGCACACGATCGCCGCGTCGGCGAAGGAAGGGATCGGGATCGACGAGATCCTCGAGGCGATCTGCACCCTCGTCCCGAGCCCGAAGGGGTCGTACGAGGCGCCGCCCAAGGCGCTCATCTTCGACTCCTGGTACGACCCGTACCGCGGGGTCGTGATGCTCGTGCGCGTCGTCGACGGCACGCTCGAGAAGCGGATGAAGATCCGCCTCATGATCACCGGCGGCTCGTACGAGATCGAAGAGATGGGAGTGTTCTCGCCGAAGGCGACGGTCCGCGACACGCTGTCGGTCGGCGAGGTCGGCTTCGTCATCGCGAACATCAAGAAGATCAGCGACTGCCAGATCGGCGACACGATCACCGACGAGAAGAACCCGACGACGGACCCGTTCCCCGGCTTCCGGGAAGTCAAGCCGATGGTCTTCGCCGGGCTCTACCCGACCGACTCGGCGCAATACGAGGATCTCCGGGATGCGATGGAGAAGCTCCGACTGAACGATTCGTCGTTCAGCTACGAGCCCGAGTCGTCGGGGGCGCTCGGCTTCGGGTTCCGCTGCGGGTTCCTCGGCCTCCTCCACATGGAGATCGTGCAGGAGCGCCTCGAGCGCGAGTTCAACCTCGACCTCATCACGACGGCGCCCGGCGTGTCGTACCGTGTGACGACGACCAAGGGCGAGGTCCTCGAGGTGCACAACCCGAGCAAGCTGCCGCCGCAGGCGAACATCGAGATCATCGAGGAGCCGATCATCACCGCGATGATCATCAGCCCGCCCGAGTACCTCGGGAACATCATGAAGCTCTGCGACGAGCGGCGCGGGATCCAGAAGAAGCTGAGCTACCTCTCGAAGACGCGCGTGCTGCTCGAGTACGACATGCCGCTCAACGAGGTCGTCCTCGACTTCTTCGACAAGCTCAAGTCGGGGTCGCGCGGCTACGCCTCGCTCGACTACCACCTCGCGGGATACCGCGCCGATAAGCTCGTCAAGATGGACCTGCTCGTCAACGCCGAGCCGGTCGACGCCCTCTCCGTGATCTGCCACCGCGACAAGTCGGAGATCAAGGGCCGGGCGCTCGCGGCCAAGATGAAGGAGCTGATCCCGAGGCAGCTCTTCGAGGTCGTCATCCAGGCGGCGATCGGCGGCAAGATCCTCTGCCGCGAGGTCGTGAAATCGATGGGCAAGAACGTCCTCGCGAAGTGCTACGGCGGCGACATCTCCCGTAAGCGCAAGCTCCTCGAGAAGCAGAAGGAAGGCAAGAAACGGATGAAGCGCGTCGGGCGGGTCGACATCCCCCAGGACGCCTTTCTGGCCATCCTCAAAGTCGACTGATTCGCGCGCCCGGCCGTTTGGGCGTAATCTCCCGCGACGTGGCCGATGCAGCCCCCAGGCCCCTTGTGGCGGCGATTCTCGCCGTGCTCCTCCTCGCGGGGGTCGCGATCGCGGGGTATCTCGCCGTCCATCACGAGAACCACGTCTACGGCGACGCGACCCTCAGCCTCGCGAACTGCCCCGAGACCGAGACGATCAACTGCGACGTCGTCAACTCGAGCGGCTTCTCGGAGGTCCTGGGCGTGCCGATCGCGGCGTTCGCGATACCGACGTACCTGCTCCTCCTCGGCATGCTCGCCGTCTGCCGCCGCAATCCCGCCGTCCTCGCCCACGTGTTCACGATCGGCTTGCTCTGCGTCGCCTACTCGGCGTTCCTCTTCGTCGTCTCGAAGACGGTCGTCGGGTACCTTTGCCTGTGGTGCATGAGGCTCTACGCCGTGAACCTCTCCATCCCGATCCTCTCGGCTTTCGCCGCGCGCCGCTCGCCCCAGTCGCTCGTCGCGGCGACGTTCCACGATCTCCGCCGGTTCCGGCCCGCCGTCGTTCGCGCGGGTGCGGCGTTCGTCGTGCTCCTCGGGATCACCGTCGCCGGCGATCGCGCCCTTCGCGCGCACGTCAAGGCGCAGGCGGCGGCGGAGCGCCATCGGATCGAGCAGGAGGGCGGCCCGACGGTGCCGGCGGTGCCCGAGACGCCCTCGGGTCCGTCATCCGGCCTCTCCCTCGTTCCTCCGGCCTACGCCGACGAGAAGCCTGCGCCCCCCGCGCCGTACAAGCTCGCCGGTCCTCTCCGGAAGCTCGACGGCGGGAAGGCCGCCCCGTTCGACCTCCAGGGACGCCTCGGCAAGGGGAAGCCGGTCGCGCTCATCTTCTGGGCGCCGAACTTCGCCTGGTCCGAGCGATCCCTCGTGTCGATGGCGCAGGCGCTCGCGAAGGATTATCCGGCGTTCGAGGTGTACGCAGTCGCGGGGAAGCGCGACGACCAGAAAGACGAGGATCTCGTCGAGCGGTTCGCGATGCTCGAGGTTCCCGCGTCGCTTCCGCTCCTCGCCGACGACGGGTTCGCGGTGAGCAAGGCCCTCGCCGTCGAGGACGTGCCGAACGTCGCCGTGTTCTCCGCGATGGGGCAGCTCGTCGTCGCGAAGATCAAGAGCCCCGATCAGCTCCTCATCACGGGGGGCGGGAACAAGCCGGCGAGCGACGTCCTGCAGCAGGTGGCGAAGGGGGCCGAGGTCCCGCAGATCCAGCGCATGTTCCCGTATTACCCGGGCTCGGAGCTCGTCGGGCACTGCGCACCGCCGTTCCGCGGCAAGACCTTCGGCACCGGCGCACCTTACGCGTTCACCGGAAAGGGGAACGGGCGCCCGACGCTCGTCATGTTCTGGTCGTCGACCTGCAAGCACTGCCAGGTCGACGTGCCGCAGCTCGTCAAGTGGGTCAAGGCGCACCCGAACGCCGCGGACATCGTCGGCGTCACGATCATCAAGAAGGACCAGGCCGGGCAGCCCTCGCACCGTGCGATCACGGAGCAGTACATCAAGGCGCAGGGAATCTCGTGGACGGTCGTCGAGGACCCCGACGGCGTCGTCACCCGAACGTACCGGAGCATCTCGACACCGACGACGTTCTTCGTCTCGCCGTCGGGCACCGTGACCGACGTCTGGTACTACGCGCACGAAGAGGGCTTCGACGCGGCGATGGACCGCTCGCTCGCGACGGCGAAGGCCGGGGCGGCGACGGCATGCAGCGCCCCGGCCGAGCCGGACCGCCCGGCGCTGTCGATGAGCGTGATGTCGTCCGACGGCAAGCGCATCGAGCTCGCGAAGGCGGTGGGCGGCCCTACGCTCGTCCACTTCTGGGCGACGTGGTGCAAGCCGTGCGTCGCCGAGCTGCCGTCGCTCGTGAAGTTCCGCGACACGATCGAGAAGGCGGGCACCGGCAAGGTCGTCCTCGTCTCGGTCGAAGGCGAGGAAGACGGGAAGCGCATCACGGATTTCCAGAAGACGCTCGGCGTCGATCTCCACTCCTATCGCGCACCGCAGGGCGGCGTGGCCGGCAAGATCGATCCGGCGTTCCGCGTCCCGCGGACCTACGTCGTCGACGGGAAGGGCGGCGTGCTCGAGGAGCGGCAGGGGGCGCAGGACTGGGCGGACCCGGCGTTCGCGGAGGGGATCAAGGCCTGGCTCGACGCCGCGCGCTAGACTCCTCGCTCGTGATCGAGCGACGGCCGCTGCCCTACGACACCCTCGAGCTGACCCACCGCGCGATCGACGGGCGTCGCGTGCGGCTGGGCTACGCGCTGGTCGCACCGGCCCTAGCGCGGGTCGATCTCGAGGAGACGCTCGAGATTCCGCCGTCGCTCGGACCGCTGCGGGACGGCGCGTGGGCGCCTCGCCTCCTCGCCGCGCTCCATCTCGCCGCGGGCACGTCGTACTGGAAGACCTGCCTCCCGCCGCGCATCGTCGTCCCGGGCGATCCGCTGTCCGAAGACGACGCCGCGTTCTGGAACCGCGTCTACACGGCCGGACTCGCGGAATTCTTCTACCGGAACGGCATCGATCCGACCGGCCTCGCTCCTTTTTCCGGGGAGCGAAAGACGGCGGCTCCTTCCACCGCGGAACCATCCGGCGAAACGCTCCTCCTCTGGGGCGGCGGGAAGGACTCCGTCGTCTCGCACGAGGCGCTCCGTGAAGGCGGCATCGACCACGATCTCCTCACGATCGGACGCGCGTGGGAGCCCACGGCCCGGTCGGGGGTGGTCGCCGGGACGACGCACCACGTGGCCAAGCGGACGCTCGACCCGAAGCTCTTCGAGCTGAACGCCTCCGGCGCGTGGAACGGGCACGTGCCGGTCAGCGCCTATCTCGCGTTCGCGGGGCTCCTCCTCGCCGCGCTCGGCGGCCGCCAGGCCGTCATCGCCTCGAACGAGGCGAGCGCCTCCTCCGGCAATACGATCTGGAACGGGCTCGACGTCAACCATCAGTGGAGCAAGTCGCTCGAGTTCGAGCGCGCGGCACGCGCGTGGCTTTCGCGCCACACGGGCGGTACCCTCGATTACGTCAGCCTGTTGCGGCCGCTTTCGGAGCTTCGAATCACGAAGGCGTTCACCACGCATCCTGCGTACTTCGAGGCGGTCAGCTCGTGCAACCGCAACTTCCGGCAGACCGCGGACGCGCCCGCGCGGTGGTGCCTCGCGTGCGCGAAGTGCGTCTTCGTCGCGCTCATGGCGCGGCCTTTCCTCTCCGAGACGGACTACCACCGCCTCTTCGGCGGCGACCCGCTCGCAGATCCCGAGAACGTGTCCTACGTCGAGGAGCTGCTCGGCCTGCGCGGCATGAAGCCGTTCGAGTGCGTCGGTACCCCCGACGAGAGCGCAGTCGCGCTCAAGCTCGCGAAGGAGGCGGGACGGCCGTTGCCGCACGGCGTCATGACGGCGCTCCACGAAGAGCTGACCCTTCGCGACATCGACTGGGCCGGCGCGACGTCTCGCGCCCTCGCCCGCGGCGACGATCACGCGCTCTCCCCTGCGCTCCTCGCGGCACTCGATGGCTATCTCGCTCGGCACTGAGACGCGCGCCGGGGTCTTCGGCTACGGAGCCGAAGGACGCGCGAGCGTGGCCTGGCTCCTGAGGCGGCGTTGCCTCGCCGTCCGCGTCATCGCGGCCGCGCGCCCCGCCGATCTGCCCGACGGCGTCCCGTGGATCGACGAGCGCGATTCCGCCGCTCTCGACGGCCTCGATCTCGTCCTCAAGTCCCCGGGGATCAAGCCGTCGCACCCGCTCCTCCTCGCGGCGGCGTCGCGCGGCTTACCCGTGACGAGCGCGACCGCGATCTTCGTCGCGCTTGCCCGGCGCGAGCGGCTCGCCGTCGTCGGCGTGACCGGCAGCAAGGGAAAGTCGACGACGGCGTCGTTGATCCACCGCACGCTCGAAGCGGCCGGCGTCCCGTCCGTTCTCGTCGGGAACATCGGGCGTCCGGCGCTCGACGTGCTGGAAGACGCCGTGAGCGTGCGGCCGGTCGTCGTCTACGAGATGTCGAGCTACCAGACGCACGATCTCACGCTGGGCCCTTCGGTCGCGGTGATCACGCGCCTCTTCCCCGAGCACCTCGATTGGCACGGCGATGCCGGAGCCTATTACGCGTCCAAGCTGCGCATCGCCGCGACGCAGCGACCCGACGACGTCACCGTGTGGAACGCGGGCGACCTCGAGCTGGCGCGCCGTTTCCCGTTCGGTCCCGCCCGCCACGTCGCCTACGGCGGCAGCTCGGGGTTCCGGTTCGAAGGCGGCGCCTTCCGCCGCGGCGACGAGGTCCTCTTCAGCGACGTCCGGATGCTCCTGCGCGGGCCTCACAACCGCGCCAACGCGTGCGCCGCGCTCGCCGCCGCGTCGCTCTTCGGCGCGAGCCCCGCTCACCTCGAGGAGGTGCTCGCGGACTTCCGGGGACTCCCCCACCGTCTCGAGGACCTCGGCCTCCACGGCGGCATCCGCTGGATCAACGACTCGATCTCGACCGCGCCGGAAGCCGCGGTCGCGGCGCTCGAGGCGTTCGGCGGCGAGGTCGCGACCTACATCGGCGGCGGCACCGACCGCGGCTTCGACTTCGCGCCGCTCGCGGAGGCGCTCCTGGCGCGCGCGATCCCCAATGTCGTGCTGGTTCCGGAGACCGGCTCCAGGATCAAGGAGGCCGTCCTCGCCCGCGACCCCTCCGCCGCGAGCCGGCTCCACGCCGCGCGGGACCTCGCGGACGCGGTGGCCCTGGCGCGCCGCCTCACGCCGCAGGGACGCACCGTGCTTTTCTCCCCCGCCTCCCCGAGCTACGGTCCGTTCGCCAACTTTGAGGAGCGCGGGGATAGACTGCGCGCCTACGTCCAGGAGGCGTCATGAAGAGAACCGTCGTCGTCGCTCTCGTTTCGTTCGTGCTCGGTGGGCTCGCCGTCCACGCGGCCAAGACCGTCTTCGATCCGAAGGCCTACTACGCCGGCAAGGAGCCGAAGGAAGCGGTTGCCGCGCTCCTCGCGCGTGCCGAGACGATCGCCGGCGACGGCTCATGGGAGCGGATCGGTGTGGGCCGCGTCTACTACCTGTCGGGTGACAAGGCGAAGGGGCAGGCGATCTTCGACGGCGTGATCGGCGGCAAGGTCGCGAAGAGCGACCTCTACCGGATCGGCGACGTGTACGCCACCGCCGGCGAGTGGGACAAGGCCAAGCCGATCTACGAGCGCGCCATCTCGATGGATCCGGAGGACGATCGCGGCCTTCTCCGGGTGGGATGCTGGTACAACCTGAACGGCGACCGCGCCCACGCGGAAGCTCTGTTCGACAAGGCGTTCGCGCGCTCGCCGAACGAGATCTGGCATTACGCTCTCGCGGCGGGGTCGTACGAAGGCGTAAAGCCGTTCTAGATCACTTCCCCCACGAGAACCCGAGCAGCAGGCTCGCCTGCTCGTAATTCGCGTTCACGTCCTGACCGGCAAACGTGAACTTCGTGCCCTGCACGAAGCGCCCGTCCATGCCGATGTTGAACGTGTCGCCGACCTTGAAGTAAACGCCGGCGTTCTCGTAGAAGCCGAACGAGTGGTCGTGGCTGCCCGAGTCCCAGAAGTTCCAGTCCTTGCCGAAGCCCGCCCCCATGAGGACGACCCCGCCGCCGAGATAGGGGCGTGCGACGCCTTTCTTCACGGGCACCCAGAGGAATCCGGCGGACATCTCAAAGAAGGCGACGTTGACGTCGCCGACATGGCCGAGGACGGGAGCGACCGCCGTCCCGCTGTCGCTCGCGATCATCGTCGCGAGCGCGACGCGGATTGGCGAGGAGGTCGGAGCGAAGTCGACCTCGACGCCGAAGATCGCCGGCTGATTCACCGGCTTCCAGTCGTCGCCGAGCCAACGCTGGCCGACGAAGAACTGTACGTTCCCCGACATGTCCTCGGCGCGAGCGGATCGGTACCCGAGGAAAGCGAGCGCGAGAACGCCCAGGACCAGTAGTTTTCTCATCTGGGTACCCGTCCCCTCATTGGAGCCGAACGTCTCCAGGTGACCCGTCGAGCGGCGGCACGATCGGGCGGCCGAACTTCCGGGCGATCCGCTGCGCCTTCCCCAGTCCCTGGAGAACGCGGAACCGCCCGATCGTCTTCCAGGCGCCGTCGCGGAGCACATCGCCCGCAAGGACCGAGACGACCGCCGCAGGAAGCTGAAGTCCGTGGCGGGGGTGGAAGAAGAACGCGAGGAAGTCGGGGTCGTAGTACGAGCGGATCAGGCTGAAGAAGAGGCGCTGCAGCTTCTTGTTGAGCGCCGCCGCGCCCGCGGTGTCGGCGGCGTCGACGCGTCCCTTCGCGGTGATCGCGGTGGCGACGTCGTGCGCCGCCCTCTCGGCGACCGTCATCCCGATGTACACGCCGGTCGAGAAGACGGGATCCAGGAAGCCGGCGGCGTCACCCACCATCGCGAAGCCGTCGCCGTGCGTGCGCGAAACCTTGAAGGAAAAGTTCTGGACGGCGGCGGCGGGGATCGTCCGGGTCGCGTGCTGGAGTCGCCGCGCGGCGTCCGGGGTGGCCGCCACGGCCGCATCGAACTGCGCCTCGAGGCCGCCCTCGATCGCCCCGAAGCGGCGCGCATCGAGGACGGCGCCGACCGAAGTCGCTCCGTCGCGGAAGGGGATGAACCAGAACCACCCCGACTCCGTGATCGTGATGACGATGTTCCCCGCCTCGCGACCTTCGGGCCGGAAGCAGCCGTCGTAGTGGCCGACGATCGCCAGCTTCTTGTGGTCGGGGTAGACGCTCTTCCACCCCATGCGGGTCGCGAGGAACGCGCCCTGACCGGTCGCGTCGAGGACGCAGCGGGCCTTGATCGTCCGCTCGTCCCCTTGCGGCGTGCGCACGCGGACGCCGTTGAGCCGGTCGCCGTCCCACTCGGGGGCGACCGCCTTCCACCCCTCGCGCACGTCCACCCCGCGCTCGCCCGCGATCCGGAAGAGTGCACCGTCGAACTCGTCGCGGCTGAGGTTGTACGCATGCGGCAGCGCGGGCGCGAACGCCTCGTCGAACCAGAAGATCACGTTCCGCGTCCCGTCGTGATTCGCGAACGACGCGCCGGGCTTCACGATCGTCCGCGGGAGCGAACGCACCGTGTCGTGCACACCGAGCCGGTCGAAGAGCGGCAGGGCGTGCGGCAGCATCGACTCGCCGACGTGGAACCTCGGGTGCCGGTCGGACTCGAGGAGGATCGCCGGCACGCCGCGCGAGGCGAGGACGATCCCCGCCGCGCTGCCCACCGGCCCGCCGCCGAGGATGAGAACCGCGGTCTCTTCGGTCATGCCTTGCGCCCCGTGTATTCGGAGAAGATGCCGATCTCGACGGTGCGCTTCACGTCGGCGAAACCGGCCTGTGTCAACGTCGCCATGACCGCCTGCGGCGGCACGCACGCCTCGATCGTGTCCCAGAAGTAGCGGTAGAGCTTGGGCGTGTCGCGATGCCGGCCGACGACCCGCGCCAACGCCGGGATCACGAGCCTCATGTAGGTCTTGAGCGCGCGAAGCCCGAGCGCGCTCTCCGGGCGGGTGATCTCGAGGACGCAGACCGTTCCGCCGGGCCTGATGACCCGGTGGAACTCGGCGAACACCGCCGCGAGGTCGGACATGTGGCGGAGGGCGAAGCCCATGCTCAAGAAGTCGAACCGGTCCGACGGTAACGGCAGGCGCTCGGCGGCCGCCCGCACGGCGACGATTTCGTTCGGCCTCGAGCCCGAGCGGAGCATGCCGAAGCTCGGGTCGACACCGACGACCGATCGACCCGTGATCGCGGCGGCCTGAGCGGCCACGAGCCCGGTGCCAGTCGCGACGTCGAGCACCTCCATCCCCGGGACGAGCCCCGACCGGAGGAGCGCACGCCGCCGGTACCAGGGGCCGGTGCCGAGGGCCATCATCCGCTCGATCCGGTCGTAGTCCCCCGCGGTCTCGTCGAAGAGGTCGCTGACGAACCCCCGCCGCTGCTTCTCGTCCGCGTAGTACTCGGTCAGCGGCGCGTGCGGGGCATGGACGTCGGACTCGGATCGAGACGGGCCGTGCACCCGCCGAGTCTACAATGCCGCCACATGAGCGTCACTGCGGAAGCGCCCCCCCACGCGCCGCGGACGGGGTGGGCCCGCCGCGTCCTCGGGGACTACCACGTCACGGGGCTCTTCTGGTACCGCTTCCACCGATGGTCGGTCTCCTCCACGCCCGAGTGGACGCTCGGCATCTGGATCACGATCTTCACGACGTTCTTCTTCTTCACGATCTGGAACATCAGGCGCGCGATCGGCGCCAACCTCGAAAATGTGCTCGGGCCCTGCGGCTTCTTCCGGCGGCAGCGGCGGATCTACGCGACCATGTGGGCGTTCGCGTGGTGCCTGAGCGAGCGCTACGAGCGCCTCGCGACCGACCGGAAGTTCGACGTCGCGGTCGACGGCATGGAGCACTGGCAGGCGGCGACCGCGAACGGCCGCGGCTGCGTGCTCGTCACGGCGCACCTCGGCCTCTACGAGGTCGGCTCGATGATGCCGTCGACGGTCGAGAAGCGGCACGTCCACCTGATCCGCGAGCCGGAGATCGATCCCCGCGCGCAGGAGTTCATCCGCGAGAGTGTCCGCGCGGTCGAGACCGAGCACTATTCGATGCATTTTCAGAGCGAGGATCCCCTGCAGGGGATGTTCCTCCTCGACGTACTGCGCAGGGGCGAGATCGTCGCCATCCAGGGCGACCGCCCGCGCACCGGTGGACGCATCGTGCCGGCGACGCTCTTCGGGCGGCCGCTGTCGCTCCCCGCGGGTCCCGCCTCGCTCGCCCGCGCCGCAGGCGTCCCGCTCCTCCCCGTCTTCGCGATCCGCGAGGGGCGGCGGCGCTACCGCTGCGTCTTCGCGCCGCCAATCGAACCGTGGGGCACGGCCGACCGTCAGCACGAGGTGGCCGAGGCCACGGCGCGCGTCGGCGAAGCGGTCGAGCGTGCCGTGCGGTCCGCGCCCCACCAGTGGTTCGTGTTCCGCGAGATCTGGAGCTAGCCGGCGAGCCAGGTTGCGATCGTCCCGCGTGCGACCGGCTCGCCCTCGGCGACGACCTCGACGGCGTAGTGCGTGAGCGGCGGCACCGCGGCCGTGAGGCGCACCGTCGCGTAGAGATCGACCTCGACCGGAAGGGACGCCACGTAGAGCGTCACGTCGCGGAGACCGACGAGGTAGCCGAGCTGGATCCCTTCGTCCTCGCCGCGCCGGAGCCGGCGCAGCGCCTCCCAGACCGCCGCGGTCTGCGCCGCCGCCTCGAGCGCGGCGAGCGCCGGTGCCTCCCCTCCCGCAGCCAGGCCCGAGCCCGCCGGGATGCGCGCCAGGCAGGTCGCCCCGTCGTCCGCTTCTCCGGCGACGGCGCGCACGAGGCGCGCGGGTCCGCGGTGGAGGAGGAGCCTGTCGAAGGTGGGGACGTCCTTCGCCCGGCGCGTCGCGACGGCGAACGCCGACGGCGCCGTCGAGCGCGGCGTCCCGAACGCGAGTCGGCCGTTCAAGAGGACGCGGCCTCCGTCACGCGCGTCGAAGCGGATCGAGCCATCGTCGCGATCGGCGGCGTCGACGTCCAGGGTCGTTCCCGGGGCGACGAGGTCACGGAAGCGGACCGAAGAAACTCCCGTGAGCGGCCGGCCGTTTCCCAGGGCCGATGCGACCATCGCCAAGGCGGCGACCCCCGGCAGGATCGGTCGCCCCGGAAAATGGCCGTCGAAGATCGGCCCCGCCGCGGGAACCTCGAGGGCGGCCTTCACGCGCGGCGCGCGACGATCGCCGCGATGACGAACGACGGGTAGTCGTCGCGGATCGACGCGACATCCGGGACGAAACGGACGTCACGGAAGCCGTGCCGTGTGAGCGCCTCCGTCCACTGCTCGGGGGTCAGGAAGCCCCCGTTCGGGCGCCAGTCCGCGTTCAAGACCGGGTCGCGGAACGACTCGAGGAGGTTGAACACGAACTCGACGTAGACCGCCTGCCTGGGGAACGGACGCAAGCACTCGCCGGCGACGAGGCTCCCCGTCGGCGCGAGCGCCTCGCGGATCTCGCCGAGCGTGAAGCTGAGGTCCTTGGCGACGTGGAGCGCGTTGACAGCGAGGACGAGATCGGCCGATCCGCGCTCGACCCCGGCGTCGCCGAACGGGGCATTCATGTCGAGCCTCGCGAACGAGAGCGCGACTCCCGGAAAGGCGTCCTCGAGCAGCGCCCGCCCGCGCCTCAAGAACGGTATCGACACTTCGGTGAACCGGTAAGCGATCCGGGAAACGTCGCGGCCGCTCGCGACGAGCCGCCCGCACAGCGCCGCCGCTCCGCTCCCGAGGCCGCCGCCGATCTCGAGGATGCTTGCGGCGGACGAAGGAAGCACCGCCTCCCCCGCCACCGCGGCGAGCTTGTTGCTGATCGAGTAGATGACGTTGGCGTTCGAGAAGTACGCCGCCCACGTCGACATGTGCTCGGCCGTGAAGAGGGCGCGCTCGCCGGTGGTCTCGCCCCTGAGAACGGCGGGGTAGCGCTCGGCGGCGAGCGCCGCGATCGCGAAGGAAGGAAGGGGGCGGGGATCGTGCGCCTCCTGGGCGGCGAGGATCGTCGCGGCATCCTCGGCGTCGTCGCGGACGACGCGGTAACGGCCCTCACCGGCTTCCGCCAGCCGCCCGCGCGAGGCGAGCATACGGAACATCCAATCGACGGGGACGGTGGCGGCCCGCGGGTCGAGCCCGGCTCGCTCGATCGCCTCGGCGACGGTCACCGGCTCGCGGCAGGCCTGGGACAGCCCCGAGCGCGCGAACACGTCGCCGGTCAGGCGGCCGACGTACTCCTCGAAGAGATCGCACGAGCGCACGAACGCGTCGTCGAAGAAGGGCAGCAGCTCCGGGGCGAGGTACGACGCACGCTCGTCGATCCCGCGCCGCCGGCTGGTCGTGGGCATGGCGGGATTTTACCGAGAGCCCTTCAGGCGCGCGACGGCCGGCAGCACGACGAGCGTCGCGACGAGGCACAGGAGATTTCCGGTGCAGATGAGGAGGCCCCCGTTCCGCAGGGCCGGGACGTGGGAGAGCGCGAGCGCGGCGAATCCGGCGCAGGTGGTCAGGTTCGTGAGGACGACGCCGCGGCCGGCGTCCAGCGCCGCGCGCTCGAGGTCCTCGCCGCGCTGCCGGGCGAGGTGCATGACGTGAAGCCCGTCGTCGACCCCGATCCCGACCATGACCGGCAGGACGCAGAGCGAGAAGAGATCGAGCGGCAGGCCGAGCGCGCCCCATAAACCCGCGGTCCACGCGGTCCCCAGGACGACCGGGAGGAACGTCAGCGCCGTTGCGGCGACGTTGCCGCGGTACGAGAACGCGACGAGGCCGAGGACGACGGCGATCGCCAGGCTCCCGAGCCGCTCGAGATCGCGGACGGCGACGTTACGCAGCTCGGCGCCGAGGCGCTTCGCGTTCGCGACCTTCGCCCCGGGAGCTGCCTTCTCGATCGCGTCGAGAAGGGCGGCCGGCGGTCCCAAGGGCCAGGCGTCCGCCGGCATGCGGACCCGCACGGCGACGGCGGTCCCCTGCGGCCCCTCGCGGATCCCGTCGGCGATCCAGTCGGGCCACTTCGCGGGCGCGATCGGCGGCGGCGCCTTCCCGTCCGCGATGCCGCGGAGGACGTCGAGCGCGGGGTCGAAGGCGTGCACGTTCAAGCCCGCGCCGTCGAGCGCCACGGAGAGTCGCTGCGCCGCGGCGTCGAGCCCGAGCGGGCGAAGCGCCGCGACGCGCGCCGCGAGCCGGTCGCCCTGCACGAGCCAATCGGACGGCGTCACGATCTCCGCATCCGGGTACCGCTCGCGCACGATCGACGCGACCGCGGCGGCCCGGTCGAGGGCTCGATCGACATCCCGCCCCTCGACCGTGATCGTCGACGTGTCGAGGCCGATACCGAAGTCCTTGACGAGCCGCTCCTCCGCACGCGCGGCGGGATGATCGGACGGCCGGAGTCGCCGCATGTCGGTATCGAGGGACAGCCGAGTTACCCCCACGATCGAGGCGAGCGTGAGGAGGGCGCACGCCGCGAGCGAAGCCCGCGGGAATCCGCCGCCGGCCCGGACACCCCACGTCACGAACCATCCGAATCCGCGCCACCTTGGAGCGCGCACGCGCTTCCACAGGCGGGAGACGAGGATCAGCATCGGCCCCGCCGACCAGAACGTCGCGGCGAGCGAGAGCAAGACGCCGACGGCGACGACGAGCCCGAGCTCCCGGAGCGGCCGGAAGTGCGCGAGCCCGAGGCAGGCGAACGCCATCGCGGTCGTGAACGCGGCGGTCGAGATCCCCGGCCACGTCTCGTCGACCGTCTGCATCATCGCCGTCCGGGGCTCCTGTCCGGACGCCCAGATCTCCCGGAACCTTGCGCCGAGGTGGATCGTGAAATCGTCGCCGAGGCCGAGCAGGATCGCGGCGAACCCGACGCCGACCGCGGTGACGTTGCCGAGCGCGAGCGCGACGAGCGCCGCGCACCAGAGCTGCCCGATCGCAACCGCGGCGATCGAGATCGCGGGAATCGAGATCCCCTCGAACGCGACGACGATCATGAGGAGGACGACGACGCCCGCTGCGGTGAGGATGCGGACGAGATCGTCCTTCAGCGCCGCCTCGTCGTGCACCGCGTACAGCGGCCCGCCGATCGCATCGAAGACGAGATCGCCGCCCTGCTCCTTCCGCACCGCCGCGTAGGCCGCATCGAGCGCGGCGCTGAGCGCCCGGCCCCCTTCGGCGTCGGCCTCGCCGCGCTTCGGGGTCACGACGATGAGCACCGCACGCTGATCCTTCGAGAGGAGAACCCCGGTCACGGGATCGAACGGCAGCGCGCTCCCCGGGCTGAGCCCGCGAAGGCCGTGCTCGGCGAGCCCGAGAGGGTCGGCGGAGGCGATCGACGAGAGGAAGAGCGCCGCCGGCCCCTCCGCCGCGTCGCGCAGCGCGTCGACGCGCGCCGCGAGAGCGCCGGGCGTCGTCGCGGCCGCGACGGACTCCGGGGCGTGCTCGCCGAGAAGGAGCGGGAGGCGCGGCGCGAGCTCCGCCGTGGCGAACGCCTCGTCCGAGGCGTCGAGCGCGTAACGGACGCGCGCCACCTCGGGCGAGGCCGCGAGCGCGTCGGCGAGAGTCTCCGCGGCATCGGCGAGACGATCCGGGTCGGCGGGAACGCCGTCGGGCAGGCGGATCGTCACGTAAGCGCGCTCGATGCCGCCGAACGTGCCCAGGAAGGCGCGGTACGCCTCGGCGGCCGGAGTCCCGTTGGGGAGCATCGCCTCGACGTCGCTCCGGATCCCGAGGCGCGCCGCCGGCCAGAGCGAGACGGCGGCGAGCAAGCAGCCGATCGCGAGCGTGAGCCGGGGGCGCATCGCGATCGAGCGCGCGAGCCGGCTGGGCGAGCTTCCGCTCACGTCAGGCGGTGCTTCCGGCATCGACGAGGAACGATTGCCCGGTGATCGCGCGCGCCTCGTCGGAGAGGAGGAAGACGATCGTCGCCGCCACGTCCTCGGGGAGAGTCCCCGAAGGGAGCGCCTCGATCGCGCGCAGGGCCTGGAGCTTCTCCGGCGGCGCGTCCGCGACCATCTCGGTCATGACGAGACCCGGCACCACGGCGTTGACGCGCACGCTCCGCCGTCCCAGCTCCCGCGCGAGCGACTTCGTCATGCCGATGAGACCGGCCTTCGCCGCGCCGTACGCCGCCTGCCCCGCGACACCCCGCACCGCCGTGAGCGACGACACGTTGACGATGCTCCCACGGCGCCTCGAGATCATTCCCGGGATGACCGCGCGGCAGCAGCGGAACGCCGCGCCCAAGTCCGCGTCGAGGATCGCATCCCAGTCGGCGTCGGCGGTCGTGGCGAGGAGGCCGTCCCGACGAATCGCCGCGTTGTTGACGAGGCCGTCGATCGGACCGAGCGCGGCCTCGATCTCCGGCACGAGGTCGCCCGGACGCGTACGATCGGCGAGGTCGTAGCGCCAGGCGAGCGCGTGACCGTTCGCCGCCTCGACGATCGCGCGCGCGTCGTCCTCGCGCTGTCGATAGGTGAAGGCGACGCGGCGACCGGCGGCGAGCAGCGTTCTGACGACGGCGCGGCCGATGCCGCGTGTCCCCCCCGTGACCAGAACGGTGCCGTTCATCCGCGTCCCTCGAATCGCGCGCGCGCCACGGCTCCTGCGATCCGCATCGAGTCGACGACCGGCCTGTAGTGGCTCGTCGCCCGGCCGTCCGGCTCGTCGAGCCGGATCGGGATCCCGATGATACGGAACCCGTGACGGACCGCGCGAACGATCACCGCGCTCTCCGCCTCGAAGCGCGCCTCGGGAAACCCGACCGCCGCGATCAGCTCGCGCGTGTAGAGGCGGAAGCCGGTTTGGCAATCGGGCAGCGAGGCGCCGGCGACGTGCGAGATGAGCCACGACGAGGTCCCGTTCGACGCGCGCCGGACCGCGCTCATCTTGGCGAAGAGATGGTCGCGGGTGCCGAGGACGAGGTCGGCGCCGTCGCGCCATGCGTCGATGAGCCTGGGCGTCTCCTCGGGCGGATGCTGGCCGTCGGCGTCGACCGTGACGACCGCGTCGAACCCGGCTCCGAAGAGATGATCGAACGCCGTCTTGAGCGCGCGTCCCTTGCCGAAGTTCTCCGGGTGCACGAGCACGCTCACACCCGCGGCGCGTGCCGCGTCGCCGGTGCCGTCGGTCGAGCCGTCGTCGACGACGATCACGTGGGCATGCACGGCGAGCGCGCGTCGAATGACCGCGGGGACTGTGGCCGCCGCGTCGAGCGCAGGGATCGCGATCGCGAAACGCCGGCCGCTCACGCCCGCTCCAGGACCGCCCATGCGGCCGCTCCCCCCGCGGCGAGCGAGGACGCGAGGATCCGCGCGGGGCGCGGAAAGCGGCTCCCGTCGTGCGGCATGACCAGGAGCTCGGGATCGGGCGAGCGGAAGCCGGCGACCGGTCCGAACGACGCTCCCGCGAGGGCGAGCAGGCCGCCGGAGAGAACGCCTCCGGCGTACTCGCCGACGACCGCTTTCGGAACGAGAACCGGCGGCAGCGCGCCGCCGTCCCATCCGCTGCGGAGAACGAGCGCCTCGAGCCGGTCCCCTCGCCGGGTCCCCGATGCTCCCGAGACGATCGCGTCGATCGGCCCGAGCGTTTCTCGCATGACGCGGAGGCGGCGGCCGAGGCCGTCCGCACCGTCGCCCCAGTCGCTCGGGGTGGCGGTGGGGTCGAACGCCGACGCCGACCCGGCGATCCGTGCGAGCGGGGATGCGCCGCGCGCCGTCGCGTCGGCCTCGCGCTCGAGGACGAGCATCGTCGCGCCCTCCCCCGCGAGCATCCCGTCACGGTCGCGGTCGAAGGGCCTAGGCGATTCGCCTTCGGCGCGGGTCGTCGCGCGATAGCGATCGAGAATCGCGTGGAGGAGCGGCGTCATCTCGTCGGCGGATCCGACGATCGCGACGTCGGCCCGTCCCTCGCCGACTTCCTGCGCTCCCCGCGCCAGGGCGATGAGCGGCCCCGCCTCGCGCTGCGTCACCGTCACGTTGGCGCCGGATGCGCCGAGCGCGATCGCGACCTGGCCGGCCGCGGCGTTCGCGACGCACTCCGAGAAGTAGAACGGCTGCGCCGCCTCGGGGCCCTCATCCAGGAGCTGCCTCACGAGCTTCTCGGTGTAATGGACGGCGCCGAACGCGGTCGCGAGGAAGACCGCGGCACGCTTCCCCTGGAGATCGGCGAGCCCGGCCTCCGCGAGCGCCATGCGGCTCGCCGCGACGGCCCATCGCGACGGCTTGCCGAGGCGTCGCGCCTGCGAAGGCGGCAGCCAGGCGCCGAGGTCGGCGGCACCGACCGCTGCGGCGAGGCGCGATCCTGCGCCGTCGTGGAACCCTTCCGACCGGTCGACCGCGCTCGCCAGCGGCTCGCCTCGGGCGAATGCCGCCGCGAGAGCCTCCCTCCCGACGCCGTGAGGGCCGACCGCGCCGAGCCCGGTCACGACCACCCGCGGGCTCACGCGGCCTCGTCGTGCCGCAGGACCAGCGCGGCGTTGGCGCCCCCGAAGGCGAGGCTCGTCGAGAGGGCACAGCCGGCGCGCCGAAGCGGACGGTGCCGCCCGAGGACGAGATCGAGCCCGAGCGCGGCGTCCGGATCTCCGGCAGGCGGCATCGGGTGGACCTCACGGCGCACGAGGCACATCACCGTGACGAGAGCCTCGACCGCACCGGCCGAGCCGAGGAGGTGCCCGATCGACGCCTTCGTGGAAGTGACCGGAATCGCCGGAACGCGATCACCGAACACGGCCTGGAGCGCGGCCGCCTCCGCCGCGTCGTTGAGCGGTGTCCCGGTCCCGTGGGCGTTGACGAAGTCGACCTCCGCGGGCGTCGCACCGGCGTCCTCGAGCGCGAGCCGCATCGCGCGCGCGGCCCCGTGTCCTTGCGGCTGCGGCGCCGTCATGTGGAACGCATCGCACGTCGCCGCTTCGCCGGCCACCGTCGCGAGGACCCGCGCGCCGCGAGAGAGGGCCCGGGCGCGCCGCTCCAGGACGAGCACCCCGGCGCCTTCGCCGATCGAGAGGCCCGCGCGATCGGCGCGGAACGGACGCGACGGGCGCTCGTCGACCGAGCGCAGCGCGTTGAACCCGGCGTAGGTGAGCTGGCACAGCGCGTCGGACGCGCCGGCGACGGCGAGATCGACCTCGCCCCGGCGGAGAGCCCGCAGCGCGGCGCCGATCGCGATCGCGCCGGAGGCGCAGGCGGAGGAGAACGTCTCGCTCGGACCTTGAGCCCCGATCTCGCGCGCGACGGCGTCACCCGGGCCGTTGAGCTGCTGGCTGGCCAGGAGACCCGGGCGCGCGCGGTGCCTCGGGTCGTGGAGAAGGCGCTCGTAGTAACGCTCGCTCTCGAGCATCCCGCCCGTGGAGCTGCCGAAGAAGACGCCGGTCATCGGCCCCGAGGCGGCCCCTTCGAGCCCGGCCATGCGGAGCGCCTCGCGGACGCTCTCGACCGCGAACCGGTCGGCGAAACTTGACCGGCGCTCGTAACGCGCGCCCGCGGGCGAAGGCGGGACCTGCGCCGCGAGTCGCGTGCGGTGACGTGTCGCATCGAAGCGGGAGAAAGGAGCGATCGCGCCCGCGCCTTCGCGCAGACCGTCCCACAGCGGGTCGACTCCCCAGCCGTATGCGGTGACGGCGCCGAGCCCGGTGACGACGATGTCCGCGGATGTGGGAACGCTGCGCTCAGCTCCGGACATGAGCGTCGTCCGCCGTCTGGAGACGGCCGTCGACGTACGCGGCGAGCGTGGCGACCGAGCCGAAGGCCTCCCTGCCGACCTCGTGGCTCTGGATGCGGAGACTGAACTCTTTCTCCAAGGCCACGACGAGCTCGAGCGCATCGACGGAATCGAGGCCGAGCCCTTCGCCGAACAGAGGCATCTGGTCGTCGATGGTCTCCGGCGAGAGGCCGTCCAGGTGGAGCTTTTCGACCAGGAGCTGCTTGATCCTTTGAGCTGTGGTCGCGTCGTTCGGCATAATGGATCCGTGAGCGGGCTCGGAGGCGGCAGAGCTTAGCACACGCGGGCCTCCCCAAGATGACGAACGATCCGATCCTCAGCACCTTCGACGAGCTCGCGCGGCGCCGTGGCGATGCACCGCTCGTCGCCTCTCCGACGACCAAGGCGACCCGAGCGGAGATTCACGCCCTTTCGCTCGCCGTCGCGCGCGACATCGAGCACAGCGCCGCGCCGCCCGGAGGCTACGTCCTCCTCGCCTCTGCGAACGGCGCGGGCTTTCTCGGCGCCCTCCTCGGCATCGTCCGCGCCGGCCGCGTTCCCGTACTCGCCGACTGGAGCGCCCCTCCGGGAGAGCGCGAGCGGATCGCGGAAGCGCTCGGCATCGCGGCAGGAGTTGCCTGCGATCTCGCCTTCCCCACGCGCGAGACCGCGCCCCGGACCTTTGCGTTCGGCCGGCCGGCGGCCTCGCCCCCGCCCGCCGCCGGCTGCGTGAAGATGACCTCGGGCTCGAGCGGGACTCCCGCGGGAATCGCGACGACGACCGAAGCGCTCGCGATCGACGACGATCAGATCGCGACGACGATGGGGATCGGCGCCGACGACCGGCTCCTCGCCGAGATTCCGTGGTCGCACTCGTATGCGCTCTCGTCGGCCGTCGTGCCGGCGCTCAGGCGCGGGCTCCTCCTCGTCCTCGCCGACACCGGCGGTCCGTGGGGACCCCTCGACGCCGGCCGCGTCCTCGAGGCCACCGTCTTTCCGACGGTCCCCATCTACCTGCACGCGATCGCCGCGCTTGCGGAGACACCGGAGTGGCCGCGGACGATCCGGACGCTGATCTCGGCGGGCGCGCCGCTGCGACCCGAGACCGCGGCGCGGTTCGAGGAGGCCTTCGGAATCCGCGCTCATGTTTTCTACGGCGCCTCGGAGTGCGGCGGGATCTGCTACGACCGCGAGGGAGGCGCCGCGCTCCGCGGGACGGTGGGCACACCGCTTGCCGGGGTGACGGTGACGCTCCACGAGACGGGCCTGCGCGTCACCTCGGGGGCGGTCGGGTCGGGCTACGTGCCAGTCCCGCGCGACGAGCTCCACGGCGGCGCCTTCTTCGCCGCCGATCTCGCCGCGTGGACTCCGTCGGGCGAGCTTCGCCTCCTCGGCCGGGCGGACGCGCTCATCAACGTCGGCGGCAAGAAGGTCCATCCCGCGGAGATCGAGAGCGTGCTGCGGGCGATGCCGGGCGTACGCGACGTCGCGGTGTTCGGGCTCGAGGCGCCCGGCTGCCGCGAGATCGTCCGTGCGGTCGTCGCGTGCGATCCGACGCGCACGACCTACGACGCAGTGACCGCGTGGTGCCGCGCACGTCTCGCGCCGCACAAGGTGCCGCGCAGCGTCCAGCTCGTCGACGAGATTCCGAGGAACGCCCGCGGCAAGATCGATCGCGCGGCCCTCACCCCCGTCGTCGAATGACGGCGGCGGCGCGTCCTCGTCCCGCCCCGCTCGTCGCGACGTCCCTCGCCCTCCACGCCGCCGCGGTTCCGGCCGCCGCGCTCGCGCCGCGGTTCTGGCCGTGGATCGTCGGCACGCTCGTGACCGACCACCTCGCGATCCTCGGGGGCGGTTTGGCCCCGCGGAGCGCGCTCCTCGGCCCGAACGTCGTACGCTCTTCCGCGGCGGCGGCAATGAATGGTGTCGTCCTGACATTCGACGACGGCCCGGACCCGGCGGTGACCCCCAAGATCCTCGACCGGCTCGACGCGGCCGGTGCCAAGGCGACGTTCTTCGTCATCGGCGAGCGCGCTCGCCGCTTCGGCGAGCTCGCGGCCGAGATCGCGAGACGCGGCCACCGCCTCGAGAACCACACCGAGCACCACCGCGGCGGCTTCTACTTCCACCGGCCCGCGACCCTGCGGCGTGAGATCGACGCGTGCCAGGAGGCGGTCGTGCGGGCGTGCGGACGCGCGCCCGTGTTCTTCCGCGCGCCGGCGGGGATCCGCAGTCCTCTCGTGGGAAGCGCGCTCGCCAGGAGCGGCCTCACCCTCGTCTCATGGACGCGCCGTGGATTCGACACGGTCGATCGCCGCCCGGAGCGCGTGGCGGCGCGGCTCCTCCGCGATCTCGCCGCGGGGGACATCCTCGTGCTCCACGACACCGCGGCGGCGCCCGCGGTGCTCGAGACGCTGCCCCGTCTCCTCGATCGCATCGGTGGCGCCGGCCTCCGCCCCGTGCCGCTTCCCGATCCGAGCTAGCGCGCGGTGGACGACGCGTCGTTCCGGCGTCTCGTCGATCGGACCGCGCGCCGTTACGTGGCGTCGGGCCGCTTCGCGATGGGCATGGCCCGCGGGAAGCTCGCCGGCGACCCGGTCTACCGCGCGCTCCTCGAGCGCGGGATCGCCGAGTCCCCTTCGCTCTCCGATCTGGGGTGCGGACGTGGGCTTCTTCTGGCGCTAGTCCTCGAAGCGGCGGACGGCCGCACGCCTCCCGCTCTCACCGGCGTCGAGGTCGGCGGGTCGCTCGCCCGGCAGGCGCAGGCCGCGTGCGGTGCCGCCGCGACGATTTCCATCCAGGATCTCGCCACGGCGCCGCCGGTCCCTGCCACCGTGTTCGCAGCGATCGACGTGCTGCACTACCTCGCCTCGGTCGACCAGGACCGCCTCCTCGAGCGGATCGCCCGGGTGCTCCCGCCGCGCGGACGGCTCTTCGTCCGGGAGGCGGACGGCGGCGCGGGCGCGGGCTTCCGCGCGGTCCAGGCGAGCGAGCGTTTCTTCGCGCTCCTTCGAGGAGAGGGCCGGCGCCCCTTCGCCTACCGCTCGGCGGAGGACTGGCGGCGGCGGCTGGAGTTGCTCGGCTTGGCCGTCGAGGTCACGCCCATGGGTGCGGGGACGCCGTTCCGGAACGTGCTGCTCGAAGCCCGCGCCTCGGCTTGACAGGCGGGCGGGTGCTCTCTACCGTCGGTTGTCCCTCGTGCGGTCCGGGAGGCTCTCCTCGATGAAGTCGGCCAGGCTCGCGGCGGGCGCGTTCGCGCTCGCGCTCGTCGCCGGTCCCGCGGCCGCGGCGACGAACTGGTACGTCGCGACGACCGGCACCGACTCGCCGACGTGCGGCACGACGACCTCTCCCTGCAAGACGATCCAGCATGCGATCGACCTCACCGACGACGGCGATACGGTGATCGTGGCCACCGGTACGTACGCGGAATGCATCGTCGTGGTGCCCGGCACCGGCCCCGGCGCGATCACGCTGGTCGCCGCGGGCTATCAGACGGGGAGCACTCCGGGCCTGGCCGTGCTCGACGGCACGGGCGTCTGCGACGTCGCAAGCGCGGCCCCCGGACCGGTCGTCACCGTCAACGACCTCAGCACGGTGTCGGGGTTCGGGATCATTAACGGCGGGCGGTCGGGTGTCCGTGGCCTGGGCGCGGTGACGATCTCCTTCAACATCATCTCGGGCAACACGACCGACGGGAACGGCGGCGGCGTCTCTCTCACGACCGGCTCGTTCCTCACCGACCCGACGAAGTCGGCACTCATCGGATCCAACTCGATCCACGACAACACCGCGCAGGGAGACGGCGGCGGCGTCTTCGTCGACGCATCCGCGGCGGGCGTGGCGAGCGTCGCGACGGTCGACACGAACGGCGTCTTCGGGAACACGGCGGGATCGGCGGGCGGCTTCGCGTTCACCGCGCACGGCGGCGGGATCGCCGTCATCACCGACACCGCGAGCGATACCGACACGTCGACGGTCGCCGTCACCGGCAACTCCGTCCACGACAACACAGTCAAGAGCCCGACCGGCGGCGCGATCTCGACCGGCGGCGGCATCTTCGTGCGGACTGCCGGCATCAACGGCCTCGGCACGGAATCCGTGACGGTGGGCGGCACCGGAACGGCGGTGAACGCCGTGCGTCTCAACACGTCCGAAGGGATCGGCGGCGGCATCTCCGTCGTGATGGCGCCGCGCGACGGAGCGGCCGACACGATCACGGTCGTGGGAAACGACGTCTCCGTCAACACCGGGCGTCTCGGAGGCGGCGGCATCCACGCCCAGACGATCGCGTCGGACCTGAGCACCGGCACGAGCGCGCTCCACCTCGACGCGAACATGATCATCGGGAACTTCGCCCAGAGTCGTCCCGCGGATCCCGCGGCCGTCGGAGGCGGCGGCCTCTACCTCGACGCCTCGAGCTTTCGCAGCGCCTCCGGCTTGCTCGCGCTCGACCTGACGAAGAACCAGATTCGCGGCAACCACACGATCGTCTTCGGCGCGGGAGCGACGCTCAGTCTCTTCGCGAACGACGATCCGCAGGACGACGGCGCGACCGCCCCGTCGGCCGTCGCGCTCACCTTCGAGAACAACCTCATCGCGACCAACGATGGCGGCACCGCCGGCACGGCGTTCGGCGGCGGGGTCGCCGTCTTCGCACGCTCGCGAGGCGCGCAATCGACGGTCACCGCCACGCAGCGTTTCCTCACGGTCGAAGCGAACGTCGCGCCCGCGGGCGCCGGCGGCATCGATTGGAGCGCGCTCTCCGAGGCCGACTCGATCGGCGGCGTCGGCGCGATCGCGCTCGAGCTCTCGAACTCGATCGTGCAGGGGAACGACGGGTTCGGCGTCGGCGGGTCGGTCGTCCCCGGAGGCGCGATCACGACGACGGTCGCGTACAACGACGCGCTCGGCAACGTCGCCGGCGATTACGCACCGGGGCTCGGCGCTTCGAGCGGAACGAACGGCAACATCTCGGTCGATCCCGGCCTCGACACCCTCTACGTGCCGCTCCTCTGCTCGCTCACGATCGATGCCGGCGATCCCGCGCTCTCGCCCGCGAACGAGCCGGAGCCGAACGGGAACCGGGTCAACATCGGCCATCTCGGCAATTCGATCGATGCGGCGCGGACCCTGCCCGACGTCAACGGCGACGGCGTCGTCGACGGCCTCGACGTGATGGGCATCGCCGTCTCCTTCAACGCCGCAAGCGGCGATCCTCGCTATTTCGCCGCCGCCGACCGCGACTTCTCCGGTCTCATCGACGGCGACGATCTCGCCTACGTCGCGGCGTTCTTCGCGCAGAGCTGTACCGCTCCGACAGGGAGTACCCCGTGACGATCCGACTTCCTCTGTTGGCCGCCGTCCTGACGGTGCTCGTGACGGCCTGTGGCGGCTCGTCGACGTCGACCACCTCGGCGCCCAGCGCGCATTTCACCGCGGACACTCCGTCCCCCGGTCCCTACACCGTCGCGCTCGCCCATGCCTCGGCGAACGGCGCCGCGGTCACGATCAAGGTCACCGTCACCGGCGTGCCGAGCTTCTTCGGCGCCGCGTTTCATATCACCTACGACCCGGACGCCCTCCTGTTCGGAAGCTGGGACTACAGCTCGTCGTTCTTGTCACAAGGACTGGTCTCGCCGGGCGACGTCTTTTTCAGCGAGGACCACACGACGATCGGCGGCACCATGGTCGTCGTCGCCACCCGGGTCGATCCCACGGTCGAGTCCCCGGTCGACGTCACGACGACGTCGACGCTGTTCACGGTCACCTTCATTGCGCGCAAGGCGATCGCCGCGGGCGCCGCCGACGGTCGCGTCGACTTCGGCGATCCGAAGCAGGTGTGCGACGGGACCGTCAATCCTCCCGGCTGCAACCCGATCACCGTCACCTGGTCCGGCGGCGGCCTGTCCGCCAAGTAAAGGAGCGGAGATGTCGGGCGTCGTTCTTCCCGCGCTGATCCTGAGGTGGTGTCACATCGTTCCGGCGGTCGTCGCCGGCGGTGCGACCGTCTACACCTTTCTCGCGCTGATCCCCGCGCTCGGCGAGCTCCCCGCGGCCGAGGCTGCACGCCTCCGCGAGGCGGTCGTCCGCCGCTGGCGCGTGGTGTTCATGGTGTGCGTGACGCTGCTGCTCGCGAGCGGACTCCTGAACTTCCTGTTGTACCAATCTCCCGCGCACCGCGGACAGGCCCTGTACCACGGCATCTTCGGCATCAAGTTCCTCGCCGCGCTCGTGGTGTTCTTCCTTGGATCCGCGCTCACCGGCCGCTCCGCCGCGCTCGCGCAGATCCGCGCGAACGCGCGCTTCTGGACGGGCGTCAGCGCGGCGCTCGTGATCCTGATCGTTCTGCTGTCGGGGATCCTTCGCGGAATTCCCGCGGCGAACTGACTGTCGACTTCCCCAAAAAAGAAGGGCACGCGGGAGAGGGGGGGTCCCGCGTGCCCGGCACAGAGGAGGGTTGTCGGTTCGGTGTCTTCGACGCCGGGCCAACACCGATTGATACGTACGACAACCCCTCAGTGTTGACGTCGCATTGCACTCGCTTGCGGCAATCACGTCCGCAGAGGAAAAAAAAGGCACGCGAGAGGCTCGCGTGCCCAAGTCGTTGGGGAGGTCAGGTGGAATGTTACCGAGAGTCGCGAAGTCTCTTCGCTTCTTTAGCGATTCCGCGCTGCACCTACTCCGCAGCCCCGGAAAGTAGCGGATACCTTAAATTCCTTTCACGATCTCGATGAATCGCCGCGAGAGCTCCGAGGTGGGAATGCCCGCTCGCGACGCGATCGAATAGGAAATCGGAGGGATCCCGCGGATCTCGCGGCGCGCGATTCCGGCCGCACCCTCCGCCCCGGGGAACGCGATCGCGGGGACGAGGGCGAGGCCGAGTCCGGCGGCGACGAAGCGCCGGACCAAGGCGAGGTTGCCGACCTCGATCGCCGGACGGAACGGTAGGCCCTTGCTGGTGAACGCGGCCTCGAGGTGACGCCGGAACCCCGACCCGGGCTGGAGCGCGACCATCGGCTCGGATGAGAGGCTCTCCAGGGTCGCCGGGCGCGGGAACGTTCCGCCGCGGCGGATGAAGAGGTCGACGGCGCTCGACGCGAGGTCCGCGACGTCGATCCCCGGCACGCCCTCGGGCCGGCCGGTGATGAGGGCGACGTCGACCTCTCCCGCGCGGAGCGCCTCGAGCAGCCGCGAGGTGGGGCCTTCGAGGACGCGCACCTCGATCCCCGGACGCTCGCGCCTCAGCGCGGTCAGTGCCCGGGGGAGCCGCTCGCGACCGAGCGCGTCTCCGGACCCGACGCGCAGCTCCGAGGCACCGGCCGTGGCGACACCCGCCGCGCGATCGACCTCGGCCAATCCTGCAAGGGCGGATTCCGCGATCGCCAGCAAGCGAGCCCCCTCGGGGGTCAGCGTCATGCCGCGGGCGTGCCGGCGGAAGAGCTTCGTCTTCCACGACGCCTCGAGCGCCGCAAGGCGTGCCGAGAGGCTGGGCTGGGTCCGATTCAGCCGCTCCGCCGCGCGCAGCACGCTGCCGTGCCGGGCGATCGCGACGAACGTCTCGAGAGCCGCCGGGTCCGCCATGGCGCCCATGATATCGTCTAGGTCAATACCTTGTAGTCGAGCAATCTCTTGGATCTTATAGCTCGCGCGCGCTAACGTGGCCCCGGAGGGTCGTCCATGGTCCATCGTCTCGAGATCGCATCGCGGCCGGGGCTCGCCGATCCACGCGGCGCGGCGCTGGTGCGCGCCGCCCGCGCCTTTCTCGGACTCACGCTCCGCGCGGCGAGGACGCGCGACGTGTATCGCATCGACGCCGCCCTCTCCGACGAAGAGGCCGCGCGCGTTCTCCACGAGTTCGTCGACCCCGTCGCCCAGCGCGGGTCGCTCGGACGTCACGACGACGGCGCGTTCGACGTCGCGGTGACGGTCGGGTTCAAGCCCGGCGTGACCGACCCTGTCGGCAAGTCCGCCCGCGTGTGCATCGAGGACACCCTCGGCCGGCGGCTCCGCGAAGGCGAGGCCGTCTATACCTCGACGATGGTCCTCCTCGACGGCGCCGGCATCGAGGACGCCCGCCGGATCGCGACCGGCATCCTCGCGAACCCCGTGATTCAGACGATCGAGGTCGCGGCGTACGAGGCCTGGCGATCGGCGCCTCCCGATCTCACGGTGCCGAAGGTGGCGGAACACGCGCGCCCGCCGGTCCGGCGCGTTCCGCTGCACGGCTCGGACGACGAGCTCCTCGCCGTCTCGAAGGAGCGCCTCCTCGCGCTGACGCTTCCGGAGATGAGGGCGCTCCGCGACCACTTTCGGGACGCCGCGTCGGACCCGGGTCGCACGGCGGCCGGACTCGGCGCCGATCCGACCGACGTCGAGGTCGAGTGCGTCGCCCAGACGTGGAGCGAGCACTGCAAGCACAAGATCTTTAACGCGACGATCACGTATCACGAGCCGGGGAAAACCCCCGAGAAGATCCCGTCGCTGTTCGCGACGTACATCCGCGGCGCGACAAAGACGATCGCCAGCCCCTGGCTCGTCTCGGTCTTCCACGACAACGCGGGCGTCGTCGCGTTCGACGACGAGGACCACCTCGTCTACAAGGTCGAGACGCACAACTCGCCGTCCGCGCTCGACCCGTACGGCGGCGCGATGACCGGGATCGTCGGCGTGAACCGCGACCCGTTCGGCACCGGCCGCGGGGCCGAGCTGCTCGCGAACGTGTGGGGCTATTGCTTCGCGTCGCCGTTCCATGAAGGCACGCTGCCGGCCGGGCTCCTCCACCCCCGGCGCATCCGCGACGGCGTGCACCGCGGGGTCATCGACGGCGGGAACCAGAGCGGCGTCCCTTACGGACGCGGGTTTGAGCTGTTCGATGCGCGGTTTCTCGGAAAGCCGCTCGTCTTCTGCGGGACCGTCGGGCGTCTTCCGAAGACGATCGCCGGATCGCCCGGCGAAGCGAAGACGGTGACACCCGGCGACCGCATCGTCATGGTCGGCGGCCGCATCGGCGCCGACGGCATCCACGGGGCCACCTTCTCGTCGGCGGCGCTCGACGAGTCGGCCCCGATCCAGGCGGTGCAGATCGGCGACCCCATCACGCAGAAGCGCATGTTCGACTTCCTCCTCGAGGCGCGGGATCTCGGCCTCTACGCGTCGATCACCGACAACGGCGCCGGCGGGCTCTCGTCGTCGGTCGGGGAGATGGCGAAGGCGTCGGGGGGCGCGATCCTCGATCTCGCGAAGGCCCCGCTCAAGTACGCGGGCCTCGCCCCGTGGGAGATCTTCCTCTCCGAGGCGCAGGAGCGAATGACGCTTGCCGTCCCCGAGGCCGACGTCGATCGCTTCTTGGCGCTCGCGGCCCGGCGCGAGGTCGAAGCGTCGGTCCTCGGCACGTTCACCGACTCGGGCTTCCTCGTCGTCACCTACGGCGACGAGACGGTCGGCCGGCTCGACATGGAGTTCCTCCACGAGGGCGATCCCGACCTCGATCTCACTGCGCGGTGGTCGCCGCCGGCGTGGGACGAGCCGGCGTCGGCGCCGCCGGGCGACCTGTCGGCGTCGCTCCTCGCGCTCATGAGCCGCCTCAACCTCGCCTCGAACGAAAACATGGCCCGGCACTACGATCACGAGGTCAAAGGGCTGACGGTCGTGAAGCCCTGGGTCGGCGTGCGGAGCGATGTGCCGGCCGAAGCGACGGTCTTCCTCGCCCGCCATGGCGGTCGCCGCGGTTACGTGCTTTCCGAGGGGATCAACCCGTTCTTCTCCGATCTCGACACGTACGCGATGGCACAGGCGGTCCTCGACGAGGCGGTGCGGAAACAGCTCGCGGCAGGCGCGTCGATCGACCGCATCGCCGTCCTCGACAACTTTTGCTGGCCCGATCCCGTCGCCTCCGCCGCGACCCCCGACGGCGAGTACAAGCTCGCCCAGCTCGTACGCGCCTGCCGCGGCCTCGCCGACCTCGCGATCGCGTACGGGACGCCGCTCATCTCGGGGAAGGATTCGATGAAGAACGACTCGACGATGGGCGGGGTCAAGATCAGCGTTCCCCCGACCCTTCTCGTCTCGGCGCTCGGCCAGATCGACGACGTCGTCACCGCGGTGACGCTCGATCCCAAGGCCGACGGCGAGCGCGTCTACCTCCTCGGGACGACACGCGACGAGACCGGCGGGAGCGAGTACCTGCGCTGGCGCGGGGAGCGCGACGGCCTCGCGGCCGAGACGGGGAAGCCCGCTCCCTACGTCGGACGCACGGTTCCGGTCGTCGATCCCGCGACGACCCGGCCGCTCTACCGCGCGCTGGCCGAGGCGACGAGGCGCGGTCTCGTCCGCGCGGCGGCGGTGCCGGCCAAGGGAGGACTGGCCGCCGCTCTCGCCCGGATGACCATGGCCGCCGAGATGGGAATGCAGCTCGACCTCGACGGCTGCGCCGATCTCCTCGCTCTCGAACCGGACGTCGCGCTGTTCGCGGAATCGTGCGGCCGCTTGGTCGTCACCGTCGCTCCCGAGCACGCCGCGGCGTTCGAGGCGCTCTTCGCGGGGAGCGCTTGCCGCCCGATCGGAACCGTCACGACGAAGCCGTACCTCCGCGCGACCATGAGGCGGAAGCTGCGGCTCGACCTCCCCGTGGCCGCGATCAAGGCCGCGTACAAGGAGGCGCTCGCCCATGCCTAGGCCGCGCGTCCTCGTCATCACCGGCCTCGGGCTGAACTGCGAGGCCGAGACCGAGGCCGCGTTCCGTCTCGCGGGCGCCGATCCGGAGAAGGTCCCGCTCCTCGATCTCCTCGACCGCGGCACGGGCAAGCGGCTCGCCGACTACCCGATCGTCGCCTTCATCGGCGGCTTCGCCTTCGGCGACCACCTCGGCGCCGGATCGGTCTTCGCGAACAAGATCCGCTGGCGGCTCTACGACGACCTCCTCGCCTTCATCGGAAAGGGTGGTCTCGCGATCGGGATCTGCAACGGTTTCCAGACCCTCGTGCGGCTCGGGATGCTGCCCGGTCTCGACGGCGACTACCGGACACCGCGCGCGACGCTCGCCCCGAACGCGCGCCCCGGTTACCGGGACGCGTGGGTGCGCGTCGGCTTCGATCCGGCCTCCCCGTGCGTCTGGACCCGCGGGATCGAGACGATGGATTTGCCCGCGCGCCACGGAGAAGGCCGGTTCGTCACCGAGCCGGATGTCGCGGCGCGTCTCGATCGCGAGCACCTCGTCGCCGCGCGCTACCTCGGCGCCGACGGAAAGCCGACCGAAGCGTGGCCGGACAACCCCAACGGGTCGGAAGGGGGCGTCGCGGGCGTGTGCGACCCGTCCGGCCGGCTCTTCGGCCTCATGCCCCACCCCGACGCCTATCTCTACCCGTTCCATCATCCGCAGTGGACGCGGAAGCGCGCCCTGGGAACTCTGCCGGCGGAGGGCGCGGGGCTCGCGATCTTCAGGAACGGGGTGGCGGCGGTGAGCTAGGCGGCGCGGTGACGTAGTCCCTGACGATCGGAGTGGCCCACGCGACGACCGCGACCGCCGCGACGGTCGCGAGCCCACCGGAGACGACGGAGACCGTGGCGCCGAGCGTCGCGGTGGCGAAGAGCGAGGCGAGGAGCCCCGCCTCGAGCTCGCCGAGCTGCGGTCCGCCCATGAAGAAGATCATGTTCACCGATGTCATCCGCCCACGCATCGCGTCCGGGGTGATGAGCTGCCGCAGGATCTGCCGCACGACGGTCGAGACGAGATCAGCGAGACCGGCAACCGCCAGCGCAAGGAACGTCAGGAGGTAGCTGCGGGAGAGCCCGAAGACGACGGTCGCCGTGCCGTACCCCGCGACCGCCCAGAGGAGCACCCGTCCCTGGCGCGCCGGAATGGGATGCAGCGAGGTGTAGAGCGAGCCGGCGAGCGCGCCGAGCGCGGGCGCCGCGCGCAGCCACCCGAAGCCGACGGCGCCGACCTTCAAGATCTGATCGGCGAAGATCGGGAGGAGCGAGTTGGCGCCGGAGAAGAACGTCGCGATGAAGTCGAGCGCCATCGTCCACACCATGATCGGGGTCGAGAAGACGAAGCGCAGACCCTCCCTGAGTGAACGCCACGGCGTCTCCCCGTGCGCCGTTCCCTCGACCTTTCCCGAGGCCCGGAGCGAAAGGAGCGTCATGAGCGTGCCGAGGAAGGAGAGCGCATTGACGAAGTAGATCCAGGCGAGCCCGCGGGTCCCGTCCGCGGACGCCGCGATGAGGACGCCCGCGAGCGCCGGCCCGCCGATCATCCCCACGTGGAACATCGTGAGGTTCATCGCCAGGGCGCCCGGGAGGTGCTCGCGGGGAACGAGGCGCGGGATCAGGGCCTGCCGGGCGGGGTTGTCGAACGACCCGGCCGCCGAGGTCATCCCGGTCAGGACGTAGAGCGTCCAGAGGGTCTCGTGCCCCGTCAGGGTGAGGAAACCGAGGAGGGCCGCGACGCATGTCATCGTCGTTTGCGTCGCGAGCATCACCTTTTTCCGGTCGTACCGGTCGGCGACGACCCCTCCCAGGAGCGAAAACGAGACGATCGGGATGACCCGGGAGAGGCCCACGAGCCCGAGGGCGAGCGGGGATTTCGTGAGCAGGTAGACGTGCCAATCGACCGCCGCGACTTGCATCTGCGAGCCGGTCAGGGACACCATCTGCGAGGTCCAAAGCCAGCGAAAATCGCGATGCCGGAGGGATTCGTACGGTCGCACCGCCGCTCACTCTAGCAACCCCTCCGCAACTTTCGGCGGCCGCCGGCGTTCCTAGGCTTGGACGATGACCACGACCGAATTCCAGGCCGCCGTTTTGGAGCACAAGGATCGCGTGCACAGCTACGCCCGTTACCTCCTGCGGGACGCCGAAGATGCCTCGGACGTGGCGCAGGAGTGCCTCGTCCGCCTGTGGCGCCATCGCGAGCGCGTCGACCCTGGGCCCGGCTGCCGGAACTGGCTCCTCCGCGCCGCGCACAACCTGTGCGTCGACCGCATGCGCCGGAAGGGCAAGCACGTCGAGGTCAGCCAGAACGACACCTCGCCGGAGCCCGTCGACGGACGGCCGGATCCGCTGCGCGTCGCGCAATCCGGGGAAGCGGCGCGTCGCCTCGAAGCGGCGCTCCTCGAGCTCTCCGAGCGCGATCGCGCGGTCGTCCTCCTCCGGGAGGTCGAGGGACTGCCCTACGAGGAGATCGCCTCGACTCTGGGATTGAACTTGGGAACCCTGAAAGCGACCCTTCACCGGACGCGCGAGAAGCTGCGCACCGCCCTCGTGCGCGCCGAGGTAACGCCATGAGCTGCGATCGTGCACGCGACCTGATCCACGAAGCGCTCGATGCCGACACTCCCGCGCCGCTCCAGGGCGAGCTCGTCGACCATCTCAAGGTCTGCAACGCGTGCGCCGAGCTCCTGGAGGATCTCGAACACCTGCAGCTCGATCTGCGCGAGCTTCCTCGCGTCCCTCTGCCGCCGGCCGCTCTGGACGCGGTGTGGCATCGGACGGTGCGCGCACCGCGCTCCCGCACCTCGCTCGTCCGCGCCGCTGCCGCCGCGGTCGCGGTGACGATCCTCGGCGCAGGCACGCTCTACCTCGTCAACTCCCCCGATCGCGGGCCGTCCCGGGCCGAGGTAGCCAAGGCCCAAGCCCAGGCCCAGCTCGTCCTCGGCTATACCGCCCGGGCGCTCGCCGCGACGCGCGACGCGACCGCCCGGCACGTCATCGAGGACAAGGTGTCACCCGCCGTCCGTAACTCCAGGAGATCGTCATGACCTCGCTCCGCGCTCTTTCCGTCGCCGCCGTTCTCGCCGCAGCGTCCTTCGCGCACGCCGAGTCGCCCGCCTCGTCGTCCGCGGGGTACGTCGACGTCAACGCCTTCCGTGCGCTCATCGACGAAAACGCAGAGGTCGTGGAGGTCAACCTCGAGGGCGCGATCCTCCAGGCCATGGCCAACAGCAAGGACGGCGACGATCCGGGCTCGAAGGACCTCTTCTCGAAGCTCAAGGCGATCCACGCGGTGATCGGCACCGTGAAGGGACCGGCCTCCGAGGCGCTCGCGCTCGTGAAGAAGACCGACGAGAAGCTCGCGGCCGCGGGCTGGCAGCGCATCGCGAGAATCAAGGACGAGTCGTCGACGGTCTCGGTGCTGACCCATACGACCGGCGAGAAGATCGACGGACTCGTCGCCCTCATCTTCGACACCGACGACAAGGAGATCGTCTTCGCCAATCTGGCCGGCGAGATCGATCTGAACCGCATCGGCGAGATCGGCGAGAAGCTCCACGTGCCGGGGCTGAACGGTGTCCCCGGCCTGCACTGATCAGCTCTTCGCGACCGCCCCCGCGTACGGGACTGCGATCCCGTCCTTCGTCCGCCGCTTGCGGAACTCCTCGAGGAGCTTCTTCGTGACGGCCCCCGGCTTGCCGGTGCCGACCTTGCGCCCGTCGACGGAGATGACCGGCATGATCTCGGCCCCGGTTCCGGTGAGGAAAACCTCGTCCGCGTTGTAGAGGTCGTGCAGGCCGTAGTTCCCCTCTTCCGTCGGCATTCCGAGCGCGACGCCGATCTCGAGCACCGTCGCGCGCGTGATGCCCGGCAGGGCGCCGTTCATCAGGTCGGGGGTCTTGAGTCCGCCGTCCGCCACGAAGAACAGGTTGTCCGCCGTGCACTCGGCGACGCGGCCCTGGTGGTTGAGCATGACCGCCTCGAGCGCCCCCGCGCGGCGCGCGTCGAGCTTCGCCATGATGTTGTTCAGGTAGTTGAGCGACTTGATCCGCGGGTCGAGGCACTGGATCGGGATCCGGCGGACCGAAGAGGTGACGATGTTGGCGCCGGTCTCGTACAGCTCCTTCGGGTAGAGCTTGATGTCGGCGACGATGATGACGACGGTCGCGTGCTCGCAGTTCGCCGGCTCGATCCCGAGGTCGCCCGGGCCTCGGGAAACGACCAGGCGGATGTAGGCATCTCGCTTGTCGTTGGCCGCGACGGTGTCGAGCACCGCCTGCGTCATCTGCTCCGGCGTCAGGGGGATCTCGAGCGCAATCGTGTGCGCCGAGCGGTACAAGCGGTCGATGTGCTCCTTCAAGCGGAAGACGTTGCCGTCGTACGCGCGGATCCCTTCGAACACGCCGTCGCCGTAAAGAAAGCCGTGATCGAACACCGAGACCTTGGCGTCTTCCTTGCCATAGAGCGTGCCGTCGACGTAGATCTTCACGAAATCCTCCCGGCCGGAACGAGACCCCCGGCTTCTGCCTTCGTCTCGCGCTTCGTCATGGCGACGAAGTACGCGTGGACCGAGCCATGACGCGTGAGCTCCGGATGGAACGTGAGCGCGAGCACGCGTCCCTGCTGAACGAGAACCGGCTCGCCTCGGTGCGAGACGAGCGGAATGACCGTCGGGCCGAGCGCGCGGAAGCGCGGCGCCCGGATGAACACGGCGTCGAGAGAGCCGCCGAGCGCCGCCGGCGCGTCGAGCGTCGTCTCGAACGAGTCGACCTGCCGCCCGAACGCGTTCCGCTCGATGCGCGCGTCCAAGAGTCCGAGGCTCTCCTGCTCCGGCACGACCTCTCGCGAGAGGAGGATCGCGCCGGCGCACGTGCCGAGGAGCGTGCCGCCCTCTTCGTGGAACTCCCCGAGGGCGTCGAACCACGGCTCGTCGGCCATGAGGTTGAGGAGCGTCGTGCTCTCGCCCCCCGGAATGACGAGACCGGCCAGGCCCGACAGCTCCCGCACGCGGCGTACCTCGACCGGCTCGACCTCGAGCGATCGAAGGCGGCGAATGTGCGCCGCGAAGCCGCCCTGGAGCGCCAGGACTCCGACCTTCGTCATGCGTCTCACCATCCCCGGGTCTGCATCAGCTCGCCTTCGGGGAGCTTCGCCGTCTCGATGCCGTGCATCGCGTCGCCGAGCCCGCGCGAGACTTCGGCGACCGTCTTGGGGTCGCGGTGATGCGTGGTCGCGCGGACGATCGCCTTCGCGCGGACCGCCGGATCGGCCGACTTGAAGATGCCGGAGCCGACGAACACCGCCTCGGCGCCGAGCTGCATCATGAGCGCCGCGTCGGCCGGCGTCGCGATCCCGCCCGCGGCGAAGTTCGGCACCGGCAGCTTGCCGTCCGCGGCGACCATGCGGACCAGGTCGACCGGGGCACCGAGATTCTTCGCCTCGGTCATCATCTCCTCTGGGCCGAGCATCGTCAGGCGCTTGATCCCGGACTGAACCGAGCGCATGTGCCGCACCGCCTCGACGATGTTCCCGGTGCCCGCCTCGCCCTTCGTCCGGATCATCGCGGCGCCCTCGCCGATCCGGCGAAGCGCCTCGCCGAGGTTCCGGCAGCCGCAGACGAACGGCACCTTGAACGCGAACTTGTCGACGTGAAACTCCTCATCGGCGGGGGTCAAGACCTCGCTCTCGTCGATGTAGTCGACCCCGAGCGCCTCGAGCACCTGCGCCTCGGCGAAGTGCCCGATCCGGCACTTGGCCATGACCGGGATCGTCACCGCCTTCATGATCTTCTCGATCATCGCGGGGTCCGACATGCGCGCGACGCCGCCGTCCCGCCGGATGTCGGCCGGCACGCGCTCGAGCGCCATGACCGCGCACGCGCCGGCATCTTGCGCGATCCGCGCCTGCTCGTCGTTCGTGACGTCCATGATGACGCCGCCCTTGAGCATCTCCGCGAGGCCGGTCTTGAGCCTCGTCGTTCCCGTTTCCGTCTTTGCCATCGTCCTCGCCTCCGTCCACCCACGATCAGAGAATCGGTACCGCCTCGAACGCTCGCTCGCGCGTGCCCGCACGATCCTTCGGCCAGCGGTCACGCAGGAGATCGCCGAGCACCCGGATCCCGGCGCGAATCTGGTCTTCCGTCGCCGAGGAGAAGGTCAGCCTCAGCGTGTTCTTGCCCGTTCCGGCGACATGGAAGAGCGAGCCGCGCCCGACGAGCACGTCGCGCTCGCGGGCCGCGACGAACAGCTCGTCGCCGTCGACCGCCTCCGGCAAGGTCACCCAGAGGAAGAGCCCGCCGGCGGGGCGCATCCAACGCGCACCCGGCGGGAAATGAACGCGCATCGCCTCATCCATCGCGAGGCTGCGCGACCGGTACGCGGTGCGCACGCGGGCGAGATGCTCCTCCTGCCCGCCCTCCTCGATGAACTCGTGGAGCGCCGCCTGGACGAGCGGGCTCGTCCCGCAGTCCTCGATCTGCTTGAGCGCGATCAGCCGGTCGCTCACCGGATCCGGCGCCGCGACCCAGCCGACGCGCAGGCCCGGCAGGAGCTTCTTCGAGAAGGTGCTCACGTAGAGCACGTGGCGTCCTCCGTCGAGCGCGTGAAGGGTCGGGAGGTCCTTACCCTCGAACCGCAGGTCGCCGGCCCAATCGTCCTCGACGATGAAGCACCGGTGGCGGAGCGCGATCTCGAGGACCCGACGGCGGCGTTCTTCTCCCATGACCCGCGCGGTCGGGTTGTGGAAGGTCGGTTGCAGGTAGATCACCCGAGGGCGGTGCCGCTCGAGCGCGAGCGCCAGGAGATCGGGCCGGATCCCCTCGTCGTCGAGCGGAACGCCGACCGGGCGCGCGCCCAGCGCGGACAGCACGCTGATCGCGCCGGTGTACGTCGGGTCCTCGACGACCACCGGATCGCCTGGATCGACGAACGTGCGGAGCGCCAGCTCGACCGCCTGCTGCGAGCCGTTCGTGATGAGAACCGACGACGGCTCGACCGGCGCGCCCCGACGGGTCATCTCCGCCGCGATCGTCTCGCGGAGCGGACCGTAGCCCGCGGTCGGCCCGTACGACAGCACCTCGGAGCCGCGCCGCTCGAGCGTGCGCTTCATCGAGCGTGTGAACGCGTCGATCGGCATGAGGTCGGCGGCGGGGTATCCGCCGGCGAGCGAGATCCCCTCGTGCGATGTCGCGACCCGGTAGATCGTGAGGAGGCTCCCGACCTTCGACCCTTCGACCGCACGCGAGAACGCGCCGAACGAAGCGTCGGCCACCATCGACCGCGGCTCGCGCGTGCCGACGAGGAACGTCCCCCGCCCGGTCTGCCCCGTCGCGACGCCGGTCTCCACGAGCAGCTCGTACGCCGCGATGACCGTGTTCCGATTCACGCCGAGCTGCTTCGCGAGATCGCGGGTCGGAGGGAGCTGCTGGCCGGCGGTGAGGCGCCCTGCCGCGAGGGCGAAACGGATCCCATCGGCGATCTGCCGGTAGACCGGGAGAGCGCCTTCGAGCTCGATCGTGAGTCCGGGGATTGTCATGGTCCGCCTTAACCCTCTTGGCCTACCTAGGCTGAGGATTGTACGGCGGATTTGCCACCTTGCAACTAAGCCGAGCTAGGCCAATTGAGTATTCAGCCTCGAAGCGGCCCGATCCTCCGCGAGCAGGTCGTCGACCTTCCTGAGAAGCGCCTGGATCCCCTCCCGCTTGAACGCGGAGATGGCCATCGCTCCAGGGTAATTCTCGAGAATGTGGAGCACGAGCTGCGGATCGACGGCGTCGGCCTTGTTGAAGACGAGGAGGCGGCGCATGTCGCGGTGCCCGAGCTCTTCCAGGATCGAGGTGACCGCCTTGATCTGCGCTTCGTGGCGCGGGTGGGACATGTCGACCAGGTGGACGAGGAGGTCGGAGTCGCTGATCTCCTCCAAGGTCGCGCGGAAGGCGGCGAGCAGGTCCTTGGGGAGGTCACGGATGAACCCGACGGTGTCGTTGATGACGATCTCGCGCTCGCGCGGCAGACGAAGGCGCCTCGACGACGGATCGAGGGTCGCGAACATCCGCTGCTCGACGAAGACCTCGCTCTTGGTGAGCACGTTCAGGAGGGTGCTCTTCCCGGCGTTGGTGTAGCCGACGAGCGACACGACGGGGACGTCGCGCTCGCGGCGACGCGCTCGACGTTGCTCGCGGCGCGTGCGCTCGGCCTGGAGCATCTTCTCGAGCGACTTGATGCGGTCGCGGACGCGGCGGCGGTCGACCTCGAGCTTCTGCTCGCCGGGGCCGCGGCCGCCGATGCCGCCTTCGAGTCGTGAAAGGCCGGAGTCGCCGCGGCTCATCAGGCGCGGCAGCAGGTACTTGAGCTGCGCCAGCTCGACCTGGATCTTCCCTTCATGCGTGCGCGCTCTTCGGGCGAAGATGTCGAGGATGAGCTGGGAGCGGTCGATCACCTTGATCGCAGTCGACTCGGCGATCGCGCGGGCCTGCGCCGGCGTCAGGTCCTGGTCGACGATGATGTAGTCGGCCTGCAGGCGCGACGCGCGGATGATGAGATCGTCGAGGCGCCCGGAGCCCATGAGCGTGCGCGGGTCGAAATGGTGGCGCCGCTGCACGATCCGCTCGACGACGCCGAGGCCGGCGGAGGTCGCGAGCTCTTCGAGCTCGTCGATCGACTCTTCGCCGGCGATGCGGCTGCCGGTCGTGACGTGGACGAGGATCGCGCGCCCGGCCTTGCCGGAGACGCGCGTGCGCTTGCGCGTGCGCTCGAACTCTTCTTCGAGCGCGCCGATGAGATCGAGGAAGTCCTCGTCGATCAGGCTCGCGGGGCGCGGCGGCAGCAGCCGGTAACGCTCGCCGTCGGCGACGACGTCTTCGACGTGACGCTCGCGCGCGGGGCGAGCGAGCCCTCGCGGGACGATCAGGTCCGGCCGGCGCGGGGGCTCCTTGGCGGCGCGGCTACGCTCCCGCTCCTCGGCGGGAAGAAGGTGCGCGATGCGCACCGGCCCGGGCGTCCCGTCCTCCTCGACGGCGACGACCGCCATCGCGTCGAGCCGGTGCAGCGCGAGCGGCGAGAGATCGGTCGGTGTGAGCGGCTCGTCTTCGCGCTTCGTCGCGATCCACCGGAGGGTGCAGAAGCGGTCGCGCCCCGAGGGCGCCGACGGCTCGCGCGGAACGTCGACGCGGCGCGCGTCGCCGATGGCGACGCGCTCGATGCGGCCGCCGCGATCGACGAGCACCCCGACGCGCCGCCCGACGGCGTGCGTGGCCTCGGCGAGCTCGCGGGCGAGATCGTGCGTGAGGATGTCGTGCGGATCGATCCGCCTGCGATAGAGGCGCTCGAGGCGGTGCTTGTCGGCGGGGGAAAGACCGAGAACGTTACCGTGAAGGTCTGAAATCGGGCGTTACCTCCTTTGATCCTGTCGTTTCATTCTTACGGCGTTCGCGCCCGCGGCGCCAGGATCGCCTCGAGCAGGTCGGAACCTTTTGCGCGCGAAAGGACCGGGAATCGGGCGCCGCCGCGCGTCTCGACGCGGATCGTTCGGAAATAGTCGGCGTTCTCGACGAGGAACGCGATCGTCGCAGCAGCGTCTTTCCCGGCGCGCACCGCGTCGTCGATTCCTTCCTTCGTGAAACGCCGCTCGTCCACGGCCACGATCTTCATGCCCGGGGCGAGTCCTGCCTTCCACGCCGGCGAATCGGGAATCACGTCGGCGATGGTCCCGCTCGTCTCGACGACGAGACCGATCGAGTAACGGAGGTCGACGACCTCGGAGACCGTAGCGGTCGCCTCCATGAGAGGCGACGGCTTCTCGGCCCAGGCGAGCGTCCATCCGGCACCCTCGACGCCGCCGAGCGGCGCGTGCTCGCCGTGGGCGTGAACGCGCGCGTCGAGGAACGCCGCCCAATCGTTCAGCGCCACCGCGTTCAGCGCGACGATGACGTCGCCGATCTCGTACGTCTTCACCGGCGGCATCGGCACGGCGCCTGCGAAGAACCGCCGGCAGAAATCGTCGAGCGTCCTCGTCCCCTTCGTCAGCTTGCGGATCGCGACGTCGACGTCGAGCCAGAGCAGCGCTCCCTCGTCGTAGAAATCGGTGGCGCGGCGCCACGAGGTCCACGCGTCGGGACTGTAGTAGAGGAGCTGCGCCGACCTCCCGGTGTCCACGAGATCGCGCCAGCGCCGGCCGGCGCGCGTCTCCTGCTCGGCGGCGGTGACCGCGAGGGTGTCGAGCGCCTCGTCCTTCTTGAGCTCTCCGCTCCGCGCGGCGAGCACCCAGCCGTAGTACTGCGACAAACCCTCGTACACCCAGAGCAGGGACGAATCGATCGGGGTCTCGAAGTCGCCGGGCCTCAGGCCCGCCGGCCGGCGGTACTTGCCGTTCCACGCGTGGACGTACTCGTGGGAGAGCGTGTCCGCGGCGACGCGGCGCATGTCGTCGTCGATCAGCGTCCGCTCGCGAAACCGGTTGTCGCTCGACGCTTGATGCTCGACGGAGAAGCGCGAGACCTGGGACGAGAGCGCGACCAAGAAGTGGTAATCCTTGAACGGCCGCGGCGCGAAGACGGCATCGGTCTCGCGCACGAGCTTCTTGAGGGCCGTGATCATCGTTTCGGGCATCGCGAGATCGGCGGGTGCGTCGGCGGCGAGATCGACGAACACGTGTGGGTCGAGCGCGATCGTCTTCGTGAATTTCCCCGCGAGAACCGGCGAGTCGATGAGCGTCGTCAGCGAGACCGGCTTCTTCTCGAGCACCGGCATGACCGTCCAGCCTTCGGGCGCCTTCAGGTCGGCCTCGACCATGACGTCGTCGCCGCGCGGGGACGGCATGAGCAGCACGTGGCTCCAGTTGAAGATCGCCAGCTTCTCCGAGGCCGAGGCGCCCTCGGGATTTCCCTCGGGCTCCGGCGGCATCAGGTAGTCGAGCGCGACGTCGACCTCGCCGGCGCCTTCCGGCACGACGACCTTGAAGACGTACATGTCCTCGGGCCCGCGCGTCCACGCGAGGTCCTTCCCGCCCGCACGGAAGAAGATGCCCGCGAGGTTGTCGATCGGCCCGGTGGGACCGTGATCGCCCGGCATCCACTTCGGGTAGTAGAGCGTCAGCGGTCCGGGCGCCGCGGGGATCTTCAGGTCGGCGTGCACGATGCGCCTCGGGATCGTCGTCAGATCGACCTCGATCCGCATCGGCTCGGTCGCATGTACGGAGCCCAGGCCAGCCGCCGCGAGACAGGCGGCGCCGATGAGTCGTCTCGCGCTCAGATGCGCCCCACGACGTGGGTGCCGGCGCGTCCCTCGATCGCGAGCGGCAGGCTCTCAGGGTTCGTGATCAGCGCGCGGCGGCCGCCCGCCTTCAGGAAATTGATCACGGCCTCGATCTTCGGTCCCATGCTCCCGGGCGGAAAGTGCCCCTCGGCCATCAGCGACTCGATCTCGTCGAGCGTGACGGCGCCCAGCGCGCGCTGCTTCGGCGTGCCGAAGTCGAGGTACACCTGCGGCACGGCGGTCAGGATGATGAACAGCGCCGCCCCGATGTCGGAGGCGAGCACGCTCGACGTCAGGTCCTTGTCGATCACAGCTTCGACGCCGACGTACTGGTCGCTCGCGTCCTTCTTGATCGGGATCCCGCCGCCGCCGCACGCGACGACGATGTGGCCCGCCCGCACCGCGTCCCGAATCATGTGACGCTGGACGACGCGCAGCGGGTGCGGCGACGGCACGAGACGGCGCCACCCGCGACCCGCATCCTCCTTCACGCTCCACCCGAGCTTGTCGCGGCGGCGCTCGGCCTCTTCCTTCGAGAGGAACGGTCCGATCGGCTTCGTGGGCTTGGCGAACGCCGGATCGGCGCCGTCGACGAGCACCTGAGTGACCACGGTGACCACGTACCGCCGCACGTCCTTCTTCCGGAGCTGGTTCAGGAGGTTCTGCTGGAGGATGTAGCCGAGGCTGCCCTCGGTCATCGCGACGAGCACGTCGAGCGGCATCTGCGGAATCTCACCGTCCGCCGACTCTTGTTGAAGGAGAAGGGCCCCCACCTGCGGGCCGTTCCCGTGCGAGATGACGAGGTGGTACTCCTTCTCGACGAGGGTCATGAGCAGGCGCGCGATCTCCTCCGCGTTCCGCTCGTGCTCCTCGATCGTCCCCTTCTCACCCTTCTGCATGAACGCGTGCCCGCCCATGGCGACGAGCACGATCGGCTTGGTGGCCGCTTCCCCCATCGAGACCTCCGTCGGGCGCAACGCTATCAAAGAGGGGACAGCTTCCGAAACTCTCCCGCTGAGTTTCGGAAGCTGTCCCCTCTGGCCCCTGGAAACTCCAGCCCAGATGGGCCAAGATGGGCCGGCCGACCGCAGCTTTCAAGCGGCGGCGTTTTTCTCGAAGGGAGATGCATGTCGCGCAAAGCTGGTAGCGCCGCGACGGGCACCGCGACGAAAGCAGGTCCGGAGCTCGGCAAGGCCATTTATCTCGACCTCCTCCACAAGATGCTCACCGTCGACGCCATCGAAGAGCGCCTCAAGACCTTCGTGCGCGCCGGCAAGGTCTCGTTCCATGCGTCGACCCGCGGCCACGAGAAACTGCAGATCGCGATGTCGCTGCTCCTCCGCCCGGGGCGCGACTGGTTCTTCCCGTACTACCGCGAGAAGGCGCTCATGGTCGGCCTCGGGATGTCGGCGAAGGACATCTTCCTCCACATGCTCTCCAAGGCCGACGACCCCTGTGGCGGCGGCCGGAACATGAGCGAGCACTTCTCGTCGCGCGAGCTGCGCGTCGTCTCGCCGACGGCGTGCACCGGCACGCAGTACCTCCAGGCGGCCGGGATGGCAAAGGCGGTCAAGGCCGAGGGCAAGGACGACATCGTCTACGTCTCCTCGGGCGAGGGCGCGACGTCGGAGGGAGAGTTCTTCGAGGCCCTGAACTACGCCGGCCGCGATCAGCTCCCGGTCCTCTTCCTCGTGCAGAACAACGGCTATGCGATCAGCGTCCCGCAGTCGGTGCAGACCGGCTCCGAGATCCACACGATCGCCAAGGGCTTCAAGGTCCGCTCGGTGGAAGTCGACGGCACGCAGTTCACCGAGATGTACAAGACGCTGAAGCCCCTGATCGAAGAGATGCGCCACGGCGGCGGCCCGCTCCTCGTCGAGGCGCACGTCGTTCGCATCGACTCGCACTCGTCGTCCGACGATCAGGCGAAGTATCGAACTGAAGAAGAGCTCGAAGAAGTGCGCAGGAAGGACCCGATCGCCCACACCTCGGGCCGCGTCGTCTCGTGGGGCCTCATCGACGACGCCGGCCTCAAGGAGATGCGGGATCAGATCAAGACGAAGGTCAACGCCGCGGGCGACGAAGCCGACGCGGCGCCGAACCCCGACCCTTCGACCGCCGCGCTCCACATCTTCTCCGGCACGCAGCCGGTTACCGCCGAGCGCGAGCCCAAGCCGATCTCCGAAGCGCCGATCACGATGGTCGACGCCTTGAACCACGCGCTCAAGGAAGAGATGCAGCGCAACCCGAAGATCGTCATGTGGGGCGAGGATATCGCCGACCCCAAGGGCGGCGTCTTCGGCGTGACACGCGGCCTCACCGACGCCTTCCCCAAGCAGGTCGAGAACGCCCCGCTCGCGGAAGCCACGATCGCCGGCGTCGCCTGCGGCATGGCGGCCGGCGGCTTCAAGCCGGTCATCGAGATGCAGTTCTCCGACTACTCCTTCCCCGCCTTCATGCAGATCCGGAACGAGATCCCGACTCTCCGCTGGCGCTCCGGCGGCGTGTGGTCGTGCCCGATGGTCATCCGCATGGCGACCGGCGGCTACATCCGCGGCGGCCCGTTCCACTCGCAGTGCCCGGAGTCGCTCTACCTCCAAACGCCGGGCTGGTACATCGTCTACCCGTCGAACGCGCGCGACGCGAAGGGCCTCATGAAGACCGCGTGCCGCATCGACGACCCGGTGATCTTCTTCGAGCACAAGGGGCTCTACCGCCAGGTCTTCACGAAGTCGCCCGAGCCCGACGCCGACTACCTGATCCCCTTCGGCAAGGCCGCCATCGTCACCCCCGGCACCGACATGACCGCGATCACCTGGGGCAGCGGCGTCATCCGATGCCAGCGCGCCGCCGCGGAGCTCGCGAAGGACGGCTTCTCCGTCGAGGTCATCGATCTCCGCACGCTCGTCCCGCTCGACGAGGAGATGATCTTCTCGTCGGTCAAGAAGACCGGTAAGGCGATCGTCGTCCACGAAGCCCCGCTCAACAACGGCTTCGGCGGTGAGGTCGCGGCGCGTATCGCCGAGAAGTGTTTCGACGCGCTCGACGCCCCCGTGCGCCGCTGCGCCGCGAAGGATTGCTTCCCGCCCTATGCGCCCAGCCTCGAGGCGGCTATCCTGCCGTCGCAAGACGACGTGACGGCCGCATTGCGCGAGCTGGCCAACTGGTAGATCGATCGACGGACCCGGGAGGGGCGCGATGTCGAAGAAGATGATCGGGCTGGTCTTGAACCTCATTGGCAGCGTTGTGATCGGCGTCATGGCCGGTCAGAAGTTCTTCGCGATCTTCGACAAGACCGTCCCCGCCGGCTCCATGACCGACCTCGTGCGCGCCGGCACGCACACGGCCTATCTGACGGCGGGCGCCTTCTTCGGCGTCGTCATCTTCGGGTGGGCCGCGCTCGCCGCGTGGCTCGCGAGATTCTTCCCCGGCACCTCGACCCCAGCAACTTCCACCTCGAAGTGAGCGCGTTCCAGCCGGCCCTGCGCGCGGACCTCCTCCGCGGCAGGACCGCGTGGATCACCGGCGGCGGCACCGGCCTCGGCCGCGCCATGGCCCTCCGCTTCGCATCGCTGGGGGCCGACATCGCGCTGTGCGGCCGGCGTCGCGAGCCGCTCGAATCGACAGCAAAGGAGATCGAGGCCGTCGGACGCCGCGCCGCGTTCGCGACCTGCGATGTCCGCGACGCCGCCCAGGTCGACGCCGCGCTCGATCTCATCGAGAAGGCGCTTACGCTTCCCGACATCCTCGTCAACAACGCCGCCGGCAACTTCCTCTGCCCGTCGGAAGACCTCACGCCGAACGGCTTCGACGCCGTCGTACGCATCGTCCTGCACGGAACGTTTCACTGCACGCAAGCGATCGGCAAGAAGTGGATCGAAGCGAAGAAGCCCGGCAGCGTCCTCTCGATCGCAACGACCTATGCCGAGACCGGCTCCGGGTTCGTGCTCCCCAGTGCGTGCGCCAAAGCCGGCGTCGTCGCTCTCACGCGCTCCCTCGCCGTTGAATGGGCGCGCTACAACATCCGATTAAACGCGATCTCCCCCGGCCCGATTCCCACCCAAGGTGCTTTCTCGCGTCTCCTTCCGACGGAAGAGTTGGAGCAAGCGCGGTTGAAGCGCATCCCCGCCGGCCGCTTCGGGACGCCCGATGAGCTCGCCGAGCTTGCCGCGTTTCTCGTGAGCGACGCGTCCGCCTGGATGACGGGCGACGTCGTGACGATTGATGGCGGGGAGTGGCTGAGAGGGGCCGGCGAGTTCAATGATCTGGTGGATGTGCCCAAAGAGATGATCGCCGTTCTGAGAAAGAAGTAGGGACGGGGTCACGAGGAGCCAGGTGACCTCCTTTGTAATCGCCGGGCTTCGATTGTCAGCACCGAGCTCATGGCGCTTTCATGAGTTCCAAAACCTAGTGTTCGGCATACGGAACTCGCGCGGCGGCACACTCCAACTCAGCACAGCGTTTCGACGTGAATTTGGCGACGGTGTTTCAGCGACCCAGTGCGAATCGTGCATCCGGCGATGGCTTGCGGAAGACACGGTGGGCGAACTCGCGATGCGAGGCGATCGCTTGGAAGAATTCGGGAGTGCTCCTGTTGGCAAGGACGGACAAGGCCGAGCCTGGTACACACTCAGAGGAGCGGATCTCTTGCTTGGGGTCTATCGGTGGTCCGCGGAAGGACTTCACAACCCCGCTTGCGTGGATGAGATTACGGAAGCCGAAGCAATCGTCCGCTCATGCCGATGGGAATCTACCCTCCACTAGCTCGCCCCGCCTCTCTCAACAACTCCCAACACTTCGCCACATGCGCCTCGGTCTGTCGCGGGTTCCCGATCGAGACGCGGATCACGAAGCGGCCGTCGAGCTTCGTGTGCGAAAGGAAGATGTCGCCCGAGGCATTGACGGCGTCGATGATCGCCTGATTCTTCGCGTCGTCGCTCTTGTGGCGGATGCAAAGGGTCGCGAATGGGACGGGCGCCACAACCTCCCAGTCGGGATCGGCCTCGACCCACGTCTTGAGCTGGCGAGCGAGGCGCATGTGCTCGCGCAAGCGCGCGGCGATGCCGTCGACGCCGAACCAGCGGATCTGCATCCACAGTTTCAATGCACGAAAGCGGCGGCCGAGCTGGATGCCGTACTCGTTGAAGTTGTGGACGGCGCCGGCGTCGGGGGTGCGCAAGTACTCGGGCACCAGTGAGAAGGCGTCGCGGAAGCCTTCGCGATCGCGCCAGAGGAGGAGCGACGCGTCGAACGGCGTGAACATCCACTTGTGCGGGTTGACGACGATCGAGTCGGCGTGCTCCCAGCCGGCGAAGAGGGGGCGCGACTCGGGGTCGATCGCGGCGATGCCGGCGTAGGCGGCGTCGACGTGGAGCCAGAGTTGTTCCTTCTTGCAGATCACCGCGATCGCGTCGCAGGGGTCGATGGCCGTTGAGCTCGTCGTGCCGAGCGTGGCGACGCAGCAGAATGGCGTCCAGCCGTTGGCGCGATCTTCCGCGATCGCCTTCGCGAGCGCGTCGGGCTGCATTGCGTATTCCTTGTCGACGGGGATGCGGCGCATGCCGGCCTTGCCGATGCCGGCGACCATCGCGGCCTTGTCGATCGATGAATGCGCTTCGCCCGAAAGATACATCCGCAGCCTGCCGATGCCGGGACGGCCGGCGAGGCCTTCGTCTCTCGCGTTCAATCCGGGTACGGCGTGGCGCGCGGCGACGATCGACAGCAGCGACGAGATCGACGCGGTGTCGGTGAGCATGCCGTCGAAGGTGTCGGGCAGGCCGAGCATCTGGCGAAGCCACGAGATGACGACCTCTTCGACCTCCGTCGACGACGGCGCGTTGCGCCAGAGCATGACGTTCGAGTTCAACGTCGCGGCGAGCCATTCGCCAAGGATGCCCGGTCCGGAGGCGACGCTGGGAAAGTAGGCCATGAAGCCGGGATGCTGCCAGTGCGTGATGTTGGGCTCGACGATGGTGCGGTAGTCGTCGAGGATCTTCTCCATCGGCTCCGACTCGCGCGGTGGCGACAATGAGATCTGTGCGCGCGTCTCCCCTGGCGTGGTGCGCGGTAGGACCGGGTAGTCCTCGAGACGGTCGAGATAGTCCGCCGCGAGGTCGGCGACCTTGTGGGCGGCGTCGCGGAACTCGTCGGGCGGCATGTCGCCGAGGGAAGGGCGCTTCACGCGCTCATCCTACGGCGTTTTTTGCCCGCTAGCGCACGAGCGCGAGGACGAGCAGGCCGAGCGCGATCCGGTACCAGGCGAACGGCGTGAGCGAGTGGCGCGAGACGAACCGCAGGAACCAGCGGATCGCCGCCCACGCGACGAGGAACGCGATGGCGGTGGAGACGAAGAGCCATACGAAGTCGTGCGAGTCGAGCGCCTGACGGTTCTTATAGAGGTCCCACACGGTCGCAGCGCCCATCGTGGGGATCGCGAGGAAGAACGAGAACTCGGTGGCGGCCTGCCGCTCGAGGCCGCAGAGCAAGCCGCCCAGGATCGTCGCCGCGGAACGCGAGAAGCCGGGCCAGAGCGAGAAGCACTGCGCGACCCCGATGAGGAACGAGCGCCCCACGCCGGCTTCTTCGGCGCGCGCGACGACGGCAGTCGGCCGGAACCGCTCGACGAGCGCGATCGCGATCGCGCCGACGATGAGGGCCGCGGCGACCGTCTTGGGCCCGAAGAGGTGCTCCTTGATCCAGTGGTGCGTGAGGAGCCCGATGACCGCGGCAGGAAGGAACGCGACGCCGAGGTTGACGGCGAAGCCGGGTTTTCGGGCCACGTCGCTGATCAGGCGCTTCCGGTACTCGACGACGATCGCGAGGATGGCGCCGAGCTGGATGAAGATCGCGAACGCCTCCGCCCGGTCGCCTTCGAAGCCGAGGAGGTGGTTCGTGAGCAGCAGGTGGCCGGTCGAGGAGATCGGTAGGAACTCGGTGATCCCCTCGACGATGCCGAGGATGATCGCGATGAGCGGCAGCGGCCAGATCATGAAGGCTCCTTGCGGTCGTCAATCTTGTCCGCCATGAGCGGCGGCACGAGCATGAGCGCGGTGACGAGGCACGTCAACGAGCCGATGAGCGCCACGATTCCGACGCTCATCATCGCGGGGTAGTGGCCGAAGCAGAGCGTGCCGAAACCGGCGACGTTCGTCGCGGCCGCCATCGCGACCCCCTTGCCGGTCTCGAGCACGCCTTCGTCGACGACGCCGCCGTTCGCCTGAAGGCGATGGACGAGGTGGATCGAATAGTCGATGCCGACCCCCATGATCATCGTGGCGACGAAGGCGTTGGCGTAGTTGATGTCCATCTTGAAGATCTTCATGACGCCCAGCATGAGGATGACGCCCGACACGAGCTGCGCCAGCGCGATCGCCGACAGCTTGACACTGCGGAAGTCGATCCACAGGAGCACGGCGACGAGGACGAGCCCGAGGACGACCGCGACACGCGAGTCGCGAAGGAAGATGCGGCGGAGCTGCCGTCCGACGACGTTGGTCCCGGTGACGACGATGCCGGGATCGCCTTCCTGGAGCGCCTCGACGAGCCCCGGCGGCGGGTTCCGCCGGAAGCGCGGGTCGGCGCTGTAGAGATAGGTGACGATGCGCACGCGACCTTCGCTCTGGTGGACGAACCGGTCGACGACGCGCCCGAGTCCCTTGCCGTAGAGGTCTTCGAGGGTGATCGGCCGCTTCGGCGAGAGGAAGGTGGCCATACGGTCGAGGTAGCTCTGGAACGCTTCGGTCCGGAAGCCGTTCTCCTCGAGCGCTTGCGTGACGGTTCCGCGGATGCGCGCGACGTCGAAGGCGCCGGTCGTGTCTTTCTTGACGGCGTCGATGACCTGCGCTTGCCTCGCGGGGAGCGGCAGGTAGTCGAGGATCGACTCCTTCGAGGCGACGATCCCGTTCGCCTGGAACGGCTTCACGCGCTCTTCGATCGCCTGCGCGCGGTGGACGGCCTCGTCGAATGTCGAGCCTTCCGCGATCGCCATCATGTAGGAGAGCGAGGCGCCGAACTTGTCGGCGATCTCCTGCTGGACCTTGAACGAGGGGGCGTCGTTGCTCCGGAGCGCGTTGATGCTCTCCTCGAAGCCGAGGTTGAGCGCGAGGACTCCGGCGACGATCGTCGCGATCACGATGCCGCCGATTGCCAGCGCGCGGTGCCGCACCGAGAAGGTGATGAGATGCTCGAGGCCGAGCGACTGCAGGTGCAAGCGCTGGATCTTCCCTTCGCGCCGCCGGCGCACGCCGTCGTTCCACGCGATCATTGCCGGGAGCATGAAGACGATCGCGACCGCGCAGATGAGGATGCCGGTGCCGATGAGGAAGCCGAGGTCCCACAGGCCGCGGAAGCTGCCGACGCACATGGCGTAGAACGTGCCGGCGGAGGTGATCGCGCCGGTGAAGACGCCGAGCCCGGTCTCTCCCACCATTTTCTCGGTCGCGACGGCGAGCGACGCGCCCGCCTGGCGCTCCTCGACGTAGCGCGCGTACATGAGGATCGTGAAGTCGGTGCCGAGGCCCATGAGCAGCGCGGGAAGCGAGGCGGATGCGGAGTTCAAGCTCCCCAGGGCGACCGCGGCGACGGCGAACGTCGCCGCCTGACCGACCATGAGCGGGATCGACGAATACAGGAGCGCCGCGAACCTCCGGTAGCAGACCCAGTACAGAAACGTCACGGCGAAGAACGAGACGATGCCGTTCGTCACGACGGTGCGCTTCAAGAGCCCGGCTTCTTCCGTGAGGACCGCCGGGTTGCCGCCGAGGCGGATCTCCGTGGCGGCGCCGCCGGCGCTGTCGGCGCGGAGATCGGTGCGGACCCTCTCGGAGTCTTCGCGGACCGCGTCGATCAGCTTGCGTGAGTACGCCAGGTCCTGCGACGGATGGACCGGCTTGATCAGCATGATCAGCGTGCGGTTGTCTTTCGAGAGGTAGTAGCCGTCCGAGAGATCGACCTTGAGCGCCCCCTTATGCGCGAGCAGGCGGTCGACGAAGAGCGGCATCAGCCCCAGCGGGTCCTTGAGGATGAGCCCGCCGGCGAGCGTCGCCGTCGGCGAGGCGAGCGCGCTCTTGTTCTCGCGGATCTGCGTCTGGATCGCGCCGTCGGTGAGCTTTTCCGCGATCTTGGGGAGCTGCTCGGGCGGCAGGAAGAGGAGCGCGTTCTCGGTGAACAGATCCATGAACGCGGCATCGGGCTGGAAGCGGTACTCGACCGTCTCGACGAGATCGGTCCGCGCGCGCATCTTCTCGGCGAAGGCGTCGGCGAAGTCTTCCAGCTCGTCGGGCCCCTCGTCCGGCGCGGCCTCGAAGAGCGCGATCAGGTAGTCGATCGAGCCGAACTCGTGGAGCGCCTCGCGAAACGTGTCGACCTGGCGGTCGCCGTGCGGGATGAGATTCAGGACGTCCGACTCGAGCTTGATGCGCGTGGCGAGCCAGGACGACACGACGAAGAGCGCGATGCTCGCGGCGAAGACGAGGCCCCAGCGCTCGCGGCTGAATCGCTCGATGCGGAGGAGGATGCGCTGCTTCCGTCCGACAGGAGTCGCGCCGGACGATGGTGTGCTCATGCGGACCGGATTATTCCGATTGGTGCGGGAGCGGTCAACGCCCGCGTGCTATCTTGGCCGACCATCCCCGCGGAGGACACGATGCAGACCCTTAAGCTCAGCGCGGCCGACCTGATCAAGCTCGAAGACGACTACGGCGCCCACAATTACCACCCGCTCGACGTCGTGGTGCACAAGGCGTCCGGCTGCTGGGTGTGGGACGTCGAAGGGGTCAAGTACCTCGACTTCCTCGCCGCGTACTCGGCGGTGAACCAGGGCCACGCGCACCCGCGCATCCGCCGGGCGATGATCGAGCAGGCGGACCGCGTCACGCTCACGTCGCGCGCCTTCCGCAGCGACCAGCTCGGCCTCCTCTACAAGGAGATGTCGGAGCTGTCGGGCTACCGCAAGATGCTGCCGATGAACTCCGGCGCCGAGGCGGTCGAGACGGCGATCAAGCTCGCGCGGAAGTGGGGCTACACGGTCAAGGGGATTCCCAAGGACAAGGCGGAGATCCTCGTCTTCACCGGCAACTTCCACGGCCGCACGACGACGATCATCAGCTTCTCCGAGGAGCAGCAGTACAAGGAGAACTTCGGCCCGCTCACCCCCGGCTTCACGATGCTCCCCTACGGCGACCTCGAGGCGATCGAGAAGGCCATCAACCCGAACGTCGCCGCGATCCTCGTCGAGCCGATCCAGGGCGAGAGCGGGATCCACCTCCCGCCCGAGGGCTACCTGCGCGGCATCGAGGCACTCTGCAAGAAGAACAACGCGCTCTTCATCTGCGACGAGATCCAGGCGGGTCTCGGCCGCACCGGGAAGGCCTTCTGCTTTCAGCACGAAGGCGTGCGCCCGGACATCGTCATCGTCGGCAAGGCGCTCTCCGGTGGCTTCTACCCGGTCTCGGCGATCCTCGCGGACGATCCGATCATGCTCGTCTACAAGCCGGGGGATCACGGCTCGACCTTCGGCGGCAACCCGCTCGCCGCGGCGGTCGCGCGCGAAGCGCTCAAGGTCCTCGTCGACGAGGGGATGATCGAGAACTCGGCGCGCGAAGGCGCCTACTTCCTCGAGAAGCTCCGCGGACTGAAGAGCAAGCACATCAAGGAAGTGCGCGGCAAGGGCCTGTGGATCGGCCTCGAGCTGAAGCCGGACGCCGGCGGCGCGCGCCGCTTCTGCGAGGCCCTTCGCGACAAGCAGCTCCTCTGCAAGGAGACGCACGTCCACACGATCCGCTTCGCGCCGCCGCTCAACGTCACGCGCGAGGAGCTCGACTGGGCGTTCGAGCGCGTCGAAGCGGTGTTTCGCGAGCTCGACTGAGCCGGGTTCACAGTTGACAGTCCCGTCGACTGTTAACTGTTGACTGTTAACCCACTCAGCTTCCGCGCAGCGAGCAAGCTGAAGACCACTCCGAAACCCGCGAGTACTGCCACCGGCACGAGCACCGCATCGAGCCCTCGCCCGAAGCTGATGACGGCGTGGAGCCCGTCCATCGCCCACGCCGTCGGAAAGATGTGCGCGGCGGTGCGGAGCCATGACGGCATGATCTCGGCGGGCCACCAGCAGCCGCCGAGCGCCCCCATGACCGTGGCGGCGAGCCATCCGACCGTCGAGGCTTGCTCCGGGTTCGCGAGGATCGCGCCGAGGAACGTCGCGATGCCCGCGACGGCGAAGGCGTAGGCAAAGAGCACGGCCCAGAGCGAGAGCGGCGAGTGCCCGAAGTCGAGCCGGAACAGAAAGCGGCCGGCCGCGACGAGGATCGCGATCTGCGCCATCGCGATGATCCAGCGCCCGAGGACCTTGCCGGCGAAGATCGTCGAGCGGCGGAGCGGCAGCGTCATCTGCCGCCGGAGCACGCCCTCCCGCTTCTCGATCGTGAGATAGACCGCCCCGTAGATGAGCGTCATCATCATGACGGTGAAGGTCATGTTCCCCGGCACGCTCTGCGCGAGGCCGTGGACCGCGACGCCGGTGCCGGCCTCGGCGGTCTCGACGGCGACGATGGGAGGCCGCGCCTTGAGCGCGTCGTACGTGGCGGTGTTCTCCGGGAGCGCGCCGCCGCGGATCTCCGCCGCGCGGGCGAGCGTGCGCACGATCGCGCGCGTCACGACGACCTCCGCGGCGCGCGAGTAGTCGGCGGCGGCGTTCTCCGTCGTTTCGATCTTGAGTTTCTGCTGCTTGCCGGCGAGGGCGTTCACGGTGAACCCTTGAGGGAGCGTCAACCACCGCGCCGCGCTCTTCGCCTCCGGCGCGTCGGCCTGGTCGCCGCGGTAGACCTTCAGCGCAACCTTGGGGCCGGCGAGCTCCTCGAGAAACGCCGAGGCGAGCCATCCGCCGTCGCGGTCGATCACGGCGAGCGAGACGTCGTTCGCTCCCCCGCCGCCGCCCACCCTCGCGAAGATCCAGATCAGGAAGATCGGGAGGATGAGGAGCCAAAAGAAGGCCGCGCGGTCGCGTGCCGTCAGGCGTACGTCGTTCGCGGCGAGGCGGAGGATCGGGCTCATGCCGCGGCACCGTGCCGGGCGATACGCCTGAGCGCGAACGCGCCCGCGGCGAGGAAGACGACCCCCATCGCTGTGAGGACGAGGACCGGCTGCGCGACCCCCGCGAGTGAGGCGTGGTGCTCCAAGAGCTCGCGGTACCCCTTCGTCCCCCAGTAGAGCGGCGTGAACGGCGCGATGGCGCGCACCGACGGCGGCAGCGCCTCCACTTGGAGGAATCCTCCGCCGAGGAACCCCATGACGAGGAAGATCATGTTGCCGAAGGTGGAAGCCTGCCGCTCCGTCTTCGCGAGCCCGTAGATGATCGACGTCGTGCCGGTGACCGCGATGACGAGCGCCGCCGAGAGGGCGACGAAACCCGCGAAGCTGACCGGAACGCTCAGGACGGTGAGACCGACGAGCGCCAAGATCGTGATCGCGACCGAGGCCAGGACGGCGGTATAGACGGCCTTCCCCAGGATGATCGTTTCGGGGCGCACGGGGCCCGCGAGCTGGCGCCTCAGCGTGCCGAGCGTTCGCTCGGTCATGACGTCGCGCATCCCTTGATCGGCGACGAGGAACAGGCCGTAGACCGCCACGCCGGGGAGCACCGTGAGGAAGATGAGCGAAGGAGCGTCGCCGTTCTTCTTCGTCTCGGCGGGCGCCTTCACTTGCGTTCCGCCATTGAAGAGCTCGCTGTCGAGAGTGATCGCGGGCGGGAAGAGGAGCGCGCCGGACGAATCGAGCGCACGCTTCACCGCGAGCGTCACCTGGACGACGTCGGTGTCGGCGGGGCTCGCGTCGCCTCGAATCAAGGGGCGGAGCTGCCCGAGCGGCTTGTCGAGCACGCGGCGCGCACCGTCGAGGAGGTCCGCGAGCGTGCCGGTGACCTGAGTCGCGATCTCCGGGAGGATCCCCTCGGCCGGATTCCTGAGGAGGCTCAGGGTGACGGGCCGTCCGTCCAGGACGTCCTTCGTGAAGTTGGCCGGAATCGTGAGAAAGGCCGACGCCTTCCCCGCCTCCATGAGCTTCTTCCCCTCGGCGGCGCCGACCGTCTTGCCGTCGAAGTATTTCGCCGCCTGCTGCGACGTGAACGCCGAGGCGAGCGCGTTGCCGAGGAAGGCGCCGTCTTCGTTGTCGACGAGCATGCGAACCTTGGGGACCTCGTCGCCGCGGCCGAAGGCGAGCGCGATCAATCCGGAGAAGACGAGCGGGAAGGCGAGCGCCGCCATGAAGCCGAGCGGGGCCCTCGTCTTGCGCTTGAGATCTTTCGCGATGAGGCGGGCGAGGAGCGCCATCAGTCGCGCAGCTCGCGACCGGTCAGGTTCAGGAAGAGGGTGTTGAGGCTCGGGGGCTGGATCGAGATTCCCTCGATCGGGAGCCCCTCGGCGAGGACGCGCCCCAGGAGGTCGACCGCGCCCCGGCCCGAGCCGTCGACGGTGAGGACGAGCTTCCCCGCCTCCGAGGAGGTCACCGAGACTCCCTCGATCGCGTCGAGCCTCGGCATGACGGCGGCGACGTCGAACGTCCCGCGGACCGTGACGACGTCGCGCCCGCCCACGCGGCTCTTGAGCTGGTCCAGGGTGCCCTCGGCGAGGATCTTCCCGTGGTCCATGATCGCGATGCGGTCGCAGAGCGTCTCGACCTCGTCGAGGTAGTGCGTCGTGTAGATGACCGTGGTGCCGGCGGCGGCAACCTGCTTCACGGCCTCGAGAATGTTGAGGCGTGCCTGCGGATCGATGCCGACCGTCGGCTCGTCCATGAGCACCGCGCGCGGACCGTGGACCAGCCCGAGGGCCAGGTTGACGCGCCGCTTCATTCCCCCCGAGTACTGTTTCACCGGGTCCTTGGCGCGCTCCCTCAGGCCGACGAGATCGAGGGCGCGGTCGACCGCGCGCTGAAGGTCCGCGCCGGAGAGCCCGTAGAGCCCGCCCCAGAACGTGAGGTTCTCGCGTGCGCTGAGGTTCTCGTAGAGAGCCGGCTCCTGCGGAACGACGCCGAGCTGCGCCTTGACCTTGAGCGGGTGGGTCGCGAGGTCGACCCCATCGCAGAGGATGCGACCCTCGTCGGGCTCGAGCAGCCCCGAGAGCATCGACATCGTCGTCGTCTTCCCGGCGCCGTTCGGCCCCAGGAGACCGTACAGCTCCCCCTTGGCGACGTCGAACGAGACCCCGTCGACCGCCCGGAGGGCTCCGTAGCTCTTGACCAACCCGACCACGTGGATCATCGGCCCCTCGTCAGAAGGCGCGCATTGTACTTTTCCCGAGGGGAGTTGCCGCGAGAGCCCGACCGCCGTAGGATGACGTTGCCGCCGGAGCCGGACTCCCCGTCCCGGGCTCGCCGGCCCCGTAAGAGGCAATCCCATGGAACGGAAGTACGGCCACAAGGGCTACCAGGAGTCTTCGCGTGAGGACCGCGACCGTCCTCGAACGCCGGCGCCGCGCCCCCTGACCCCCGAAGAGCGCGCGCAGCAACGCTCGCTCCGCCACGCGGTCGCCCGCGAGGCGAACGAGGTGCTCCGCTGTCCGAACTGCGGGCGCGACGTTCCGGCCTCGGGCGCCGTCGGGACCGAATCACGATGCCCGCACTGCGCCGCGAGCCTTCACGCCTGCCGGGCGTGCCGGCATTTCGACACCGGCGCCCGCTGGGAGTGCCGGGCGGCGATCACCGCGCCGGTCACCGAGAAGTCGAAGGCGAACACGTGCACGTTCTTCGAAGCCCGCCTGGTCCTGGACGCCACGGGAAAGCGAACCGGAACCTCCGGGACGTCGAATGATCCCAAGTCGCAGTTCGAGAACCTGTTCAAGCGCTGAGCTCGCGCTCGTCCTGATCGTCGCGGCCTCGCTCGGCTGCGCGCCCGCGACTCGAGTTTCGGAAGCTGTCCCCTCTGTCCCCTCTGTTTCGTCCCCTTTTCTCACGCACCCCTTCGCGATGCAGGCGGCGGCGTCGTACCCGGGCGCGCTCTACCACTGGATCGACTCGCTCGCCGGCACGAGCAACGGCAAGACGATCCCCGTGCACCGGCAGCAGTACGTCGATCTCTACGGGGCGTTCACGCTCGAGGACCAGGCGGCGCTCGAGGCGTTCGTCTCGGCGCGAGCGGAGAATCTCCGCCGGCAGGAGACCGCGGCGGAGCAGGGCGGCCCTCCGGTGAAGTTCTCGAAGCTCCTCGGCGTCTTCTGCATGGCGCCGACGGTCGACGACGCTCTCGCCCAGGTGCGGGGACAGCTCACCCAGGCGTCCTATGACGGCCTCGCTGGCGCCCTGTCGCATTTCGCCCCGAAGTACGCGCGGATCTGGAACGACGGCGCGATCCCGAAGGCGTTCCTCGAGCGCGCACGCGGCGACCGCTCGATCCCCCGCCTCGAGGAGCTGCTCCAGCGCATCGCCGCCTTCTACGACGTCGATCCGAAGTCGGCGCTGCCGCCCCGCCTGGCCCTCGTCCCGGTCCCGCCCGGCGGCGGGACGCACGCCGAGGCGATCGGGACGGTCCTTCTCCTCGAGATCCGGGAGGGCGACACGCTCTCCGACGAGGCCAGCGTCATCGTCCACGAGACGTCGCACTTCTTCTGGGGGCTCATCCCCGACGACCGCCAGAAGCACCTGCTCGAGGTCGCGCGGAAGCTCGACGAGACCCCGCCGAAGGTCGTTCCCTTGCTCGGCGAGGCCGTGCCCACCGCCCTTGGCCAGGGGATCGCCGACAAGATGTTCCGCCCGAGGGGCTGGTCGCTCGGGCACCCCTGGTACCACATCGCCGAGGTCGACCTGCTCGCCAAGCGGATCTTCCCCCTCGTCCAGGTGTCCCTGACGAGCGCTACGACGTTCGACGACCGGTTCGTGGAGCAGGTCTACCAGCGGAAATGACCGCGATTTCCGCGCGGTTGTTCCCTTCCCGGCCGGAACCTATATTCCGGGCCGAGGGACGGGACCATGAACGGACGAAAGAACGAGCGCGGCGAAGGCCGCATCGGCCTCCTGATCGCGGTGGCGCTACTCGGGTCGGGCATCTTCCTCGCCGTGAAGATCATCCCGGTCCGCATCAACGCGTACGAGTTCCGCGACTTCATCCAGGAAGAATGCCGCTTCGCGGCGACGCGGAACCACGACCAGGAGATCTACAACCGGATCTTCGACAAGGCGAAGGAGCTGAGGCTCCCGCTCGACAAGAAGGACCTCACCCTCGAGCGCACGAACCGCGAGATGATCATCACCGCGAAGTACCAGCAGACGATCGATCTCAAGGTCACCCAGTACATCTACAAGTTCGACCACGAGGAGCGCGCGCCGCTCTTCTGATCACGCCCGGGGCAGGATCCGGCCCTCGTCGACCACGACGCGCCCGCTCGCGATGACGGTGCGCACGCGACGGACCCCGAACCGATAGATCAGGTGATAGCGGCCCGGCACCGCGTGGACGACGAGGTCCGCGCGCTTGCCCGGCTCGATCGACCCGGTCTCCCCCGCCTTCCCGAGGGCGGCGGCCGCGTTCAGGGTCGCCGCGGCGATCGCCTCGTCGATCGAGAGCCGGAGCGTGAGACACGCCAGCTCGAGGACCGTTCCCATCGCCTCGCTCGGGCAGGTTCCCGGATTGAAGTCGGTCGCCACGGCGACCGGAACGCCTGCCTCGATGAGCCGCCGTACCGGCGGCTTGGCTTCCTGCATGAGGAAAAAGCGCGCGCCGGGGAGGAGAACCGCGACCGTCCCCGCACGTGCCAATGCAGCGACCCCGGCCTCCGAAACGTACTCGAGATGGTCGGCCGACGCGGCCCCCAGCTCCGCCGCGAGCTGCGCCGCGCCGTCGTCGGCGAGCTGATCGGCGTGAACGCGCACGCCGAGCCCGGCCTCCCGCGCGGCGCCCAAGATCCGGCGGGCCTCGCCGATCGAGAAGGCACGCGCGTCGACGAACGCGTCGGCGTAGGCGGCGAGCCCTCGCTTCGCCACCTCGGGCAGCATCTCGCGCACGACCGCGTCGATGTAGCGGGCCCGGTCGCCCCGGTGCTCGAGCGGCACCGTGTGCGCGCCGAGGAAGGTCGGCACGACGTCGACCGGGTGTCCCTGCGCGCCGCCCTGGATCGCCTCGAGCTGCTTGATCTCCGCCTCGAACGAGAGGCCGTAGCCGCTCTTCGCCTCGACCAGGGTCGTCCCCAGCTCGAGCATCGCGTCGAGGCGCGCGCGGACGAGCGACGTCAGATCGCCGAGGGAGGCGGCCCGCGTCGCGGCAACGGTCTTGAGGATGCCGCCGCCCCGCGCCGCGATCTCCTCGTAGGTCGCCCCAGAGAGGCGCTCGTTGAACTCGGACTCGCGCCAACCGGCGAACGGCAGATGCGTATGGGCGTCGACGAAGCCGGGCAGGACCGTTCCGCCGCGGGCATCGACGGTGCGCGCGGCCGGCGAAAGCTTCACCGCCTGTCGGAATTCCCGCTCGGGGCCGGCGAAGACGATCCGGCCGTCGCGGCAAGCGACCGCTGCGTCGCGAACCGTCCGGATGCGGCCGAGGTCCGGACCGATCCGTGCGGAATTTCCTTCGGGGGTGGCGAGCTCGGAGATGCCGACGACGGCGAGGTCGGCCTCGATCATCCGACGTCGGTCGTCGAGCGGCGCCTCAGGAAACGAAGATTGTCGCCGTCGGCCTTCTCCTGCCGGCGCAAGTCGAGGAGGGAAAGATGCTCCTCGATCGAGGCGCGGAGACGATTCTCGAAGGCGTCCTTCTCGAGCCGCACGCGGCCGATCTCGTTCTCGAGAGCCTGGAGCTGATCCTGGGCCTGCTCGAGCAGCCGCTCGGCCTTGACGCGCGCCTCGCGGACGAGGAGCTCGGCCTCCTGCTTGGAGCGATCGCGCAGGTCGGTCGACATGCGCTGGGCGGTGACGAGCGTCTCCTGGAGCGTGCGCTCCCGATCCTGGAACTCGTCGAGCCGCTGCCGTACGCTTCCGTTCTCCTCGCGCAGCGTCGCGTTCTCGAAGTTCAGACGCTCGATCTCTTCGGCCACAGCTTTGAGGAATAGCTGGACTTCGTCCGGATCGAACCCGCGCATCTTGCGCGTGAAGTCCTGCTTCTCGATGTCCATCGCCGTCAGGCGCGTGCTCATCCCACTCCTCCGTCGCGGCGAAACATAGTCGCGCGCTCGAAGGGTTGCAAGAACAACGGGATAGGAAGCCTTCTTACGCGGGCCGACCGCCGAAGATGGCGCGGCCGACGCGTACCAGCGTCGCGCCTTCTTCGACCGCCACCTCGAAGTCGTCGGTCATCCCCATCGAGAGGTCGGGGAGCGGCCGCCCGATCCTCTCGCGCGCGCGGTCGCGGAGCGAAGCGAGGCGCCGGAACCACGGCCGCGACGCCTCGGGATCCTCGACGGGCGGAGGGATCGTCATGAGGCCGCGGACGTCGAGATGCGCGAGCGACGCGGCAGCGTCCAGGACCGGCCACACCGCGTCCTCGCCGGCGCCGTGCTTGGTCGCCTCGCCGGCAAGGTTGACCTGGACGAGCACCGGCTGGACGAGCCCGCGCTCGGCGGCGCGCCGGTCGAGCTCGCCGGCGAGCGCGGCGTCGTCGACGCCGTGGATCAGCTCGAACGTGCCGGCCGCGTGCCGCGCCTTGTTCTTCTGAAGGTGGCCGACGAGGTGCCAGCGCGCGCCGCTCCCCACGCGGGCGATCTTGTCGACCGCCTCCTGCACGCGGTTCTCGCCAAAGAGCGTCTGGCCGGCCGCGAGCGCCTCGGCGACCGTTTCCGCGGGGACGGTCTTCGAGACGGCGACGAGCGTCACCCCGGACGGGTCGCGGCCCGACCGCGCGCACGCGGCGGCGATCCGGTAGCGGACCTCCTGGAGGCGGCGGGCGAGCGGACTCAGTCCTCGAACCTCTCGTGGAGCCTGACGGGGGCCGTGCCGTCGCCCGAGGCGACCATGTTCAGCGCGCGGTTGACGAGCTTGTCCGCGGCCTTGTTCTTTTCCCGCGGGACGTGACGGATCCGGAAGTTGGGAAACCGGCCGATGCGGCGCATCGCCTCGGCATGGAGAGGAACGAGGTCCGGGTGGCGGACCTTGTACTCGCCGCGCACCTGCTTGACGACGAGCTCCGAGTCGGCGAGCAGCTCGACCTCGGTGGCGCCGCGCTCCGCGGCGAGGCCCAAGGCCTCGACCAGCGCGGTGTACTCGGCGACGTTGTTCGTCGCGCGGCCGATCGCGCCGGCGAACCCTTCGACGGGCTTGTCGTCGGCGTCGAGCACGACGACCCCCCAGGCCGCTGGGCCGGGATTCCCGCGCGAGCCGCCGTCGATCCCCGCCCTAAGCCGCTCCGCCATTCAACGCCTCCATCGCGGGCGACGGGGTGGACGGAGACGTGCCGTTCATCGCGGCCTCGGAGTAGAGGTAGCGGCGGCAGTTGCCGCAGATGTGGAGCTTCGTGGCCTGCTTGATCTCCTGGTAGACCTGCGGCCTGAGGCGCACGTGGCAGGCGGAGCACGATTCGTGCTCGGCTTTGACGAGGAAGAGCCCCTTGCGTCCTTCCTCGACCCGGCGGACGTTCGCGACGAGAGCCGGCGGCAGCGCGGCCTCGAGCTCGAGGCGCTCGGCGGTGGCGCGCTCGATCTGCGCGTGCGCTTCCTTGACCGCCGCCTCGACCGTCGCATGCTCACCCTGGACGATCGCGCGCTCGGACTCGATGTGCTCGGAGCGGGCGGCGAGGTCCGTCTTGAGGGCGTCGACCTCGTCCATGCTCTTGAGGATGGCGTCCTCGTGCTCGCCGATCTTCGCCTTGACCGCGTCGATCTCCTTGAGAGCCGCGGCGTACTCGCGCTGGTTCTTCACCTGCATGAGCGAGTCCTGATAGTGCTGGCGCGACTCCTCGAGGGTGGCGAGCTCGGCCTGGCGGGCCTGCCGGTCGGCCTCGATGGCGTCGTAGCGCTCCTTGGTCGCCACGTATTCGGCGTTACGCTCGCGGAACCGGGCCTCGGCTTCTTCGATGCGGGCCGGGGCCCCGTCGACGACCGCGCGGGCCGCCTGGATCTCGAGGGCGAGCCGCTGGATCTTGAGCAAGCTCGAGAGCTGATTCCTCGCTTCCGACATGGCGTCCCCTCCGTCGAAAAACGCCCTAATACACGAAGGGCGCTCGTGAACCGAGCGCCCTCATGCGGTCTTGGCCCTGTGACCCGCCCCACGCTTTGGAGGCAGGCCCGGTGCAAGGCGATCCATGGGTTGAAATCTCTTCATCGCAACGGCCGACGTTAGCACCGTCGCCCTCGGATCGTCAACCATGCCACACCAGGCGGCAGATGAAGACCGCGGCCGCGATGCCGGCGGCGTCGGTCAGAAGCCCGGCCAAGACCGCATGCCGGGTCTTCTTGATCCCCACCGCCCCGAAGTAGACGGACAGGATGTAGAACGTCGTGTCGGTGCTCCCCTGCATCGTGCTCGCGAGGATGCCGAGATAGGAGTCGGGACCGTGCGTCGTCACGATCTCGCTCATGACCCCGTAGGCACCGGACCCCGAGAGCGGGCGAAGGACGGCGAGCGGCACCGCCTCGGCCGGGAGGCCCAGCGGTGACGTCAACGGCGACAGCACCTGCACGACGACGTCGAGGCACCCCGACGCGCGGAACATCCCCACCGCAACGACGATCGCCAGGAGATACGGGATGATCCTGAGCGCGACCTGGAACCCCTCCTTCGCCCCCTCGAGGAACACCTCGTAGACCTTGACCCCGCGCGCCCACCCGAAGAGCACGATGAGCGCGACGAGGAGCGGCAGCGTCCAGTACGACATGATCGTGCGCGCGAGTTCTCCCGCGGGCATCGTCGATGCGGCTCGGATGAGAACCCCGATGAGGATGACGATGTAACCGCCCGCGATCCAAGGGATGAAACGCGAGACCGCCGGTCTCGTCTGAGGCGGCGCGTCGACGGCCTCAGAGGAAACCATGGACGGAGGCATCACTCCGGGATCGGTCGCCTTGAACCACGGGAGCCGGGACAGCAGGATCGCCGAAGCGATTCCGACGATCGTGGCGCACCCCGATGCAAACCACGTCGCGGCGAGGATCGAACCGGGGGCCTTCGAGCCCGCCGACGCCCGGAGCGCCAGCACCGTCGTCGGCAAGATCGCGAACCCCGCCGTATTGATCGAGAGGAAGGTCACCATCGCGTTCGTGGCGACCCCTTTCCGGGGGTTGAGGGTGTCGAGCTCCTGCATCGCGCGGATCCCGAACGGCGTCGCCGCGCTGCCGAGGCCGAGGATGTTGCTCGCGATGCTGAGAAGCATCGCGCTCATCGCGGGATGATCGGCGGGAACTCCGCGGAAGAGCCGACGCATCACAGGCGCGGCGGCGCGCGCGAGGAGGCGCAAGGCGCCGCCGTCCTGCACGACCCGCATCAGCCCGAGGAAGAACGAGAGAGCACCGATGAGACCGAGCGCGAGCTGAACCGAGCGGCCGGCGTCATCGAGGATGCCGGTGGAGAGCGCTTCCATGCGGCCGCTTGCTGCCGCGGCGAGGACGGAGACGAGGACCAGCAGCACGAACGCGGCGTTGAGCACGCCGCGATGATAAGGCTAAGGGCTATTGACTTTGTTTCAGCGCCCGCCGCACGAGCGCGTCTTCCTCTTGCTCGTGCTCGCGGATCATGCCGATGAGGCGCGACAGCTCGGTGCGGAGCGTCGCGGTCTCGGCGGCGTCGGCGCGGCGCGCGAGGCCGCGGACCCGCTCGATCGCCTCGAGCATCCGGGCGTGCTGGGCGCGGATGCGCTTGACGTCGCTCTCGGCCTGGGGCAGCGCCTCTTGAACGCCCTGGAGCAGACCGCCGTCTTCTTCGGTGGCGAAGTGCTCCTCGAGCCGCTCCTTGAAGCTGTCGATGCGGACCGCGATCGTCCGCACGACCTCGGGATCGGCCGGTGCTGCGCCCAAGGTTTCGACGGCGCGCTCGAGCTGATCCAGGTGGAAATGGATGTGACCGTGCTCGTCGAGCGATTCCGACGAGAGCTTGGAAAATGTCTGCGGACCGGTCATCGCAGCGCTCCTTCACGCCCCGCGCGGCGCACTCGCACTGTCAAGTTTGACGCAGCGGGGCGTTTCGTCAAGTCGTCGACGAGGAGACCGCCTTCACCGCGAGGCGGCGGGCGATCGTCTCGACCTGCTCTGCGGCGCTCGCGGCATCGAGATCGGCGGCCTGGATCTCGACGATCTCGACCCGCCGCTTGCGGAGGACCGACGCGACCTGGCGGTAGGCCTCTTGCAGGCGCCCCAGAAAGGCTTCGTTCTGCCAGGGCTCGAGCGCGCGCCCCCTCATGCGCAGGCGCTCCATCGCCGAGGCCGGGTCCCGCTCGACGAGGACGAGAACGTCGGGGATCGGCGGGTGCGCGAGGTCGAAGACGTTGAGGAGCCACACCTCCGGCGCCTTGCGGATGAAGCGGAGCCATTGAGTCACCGGGATGCGCCTCTGGCCCGAGAGCTGGAGGAGGATCTCCTGGAGGCCGCGCTCGTCGAACTGACCGCTGTAGAAGTCGGCCTCCGCCCAGGCGAGGAGATCGACGAGCGGGCTCCCGAGGCTGACGACGAAGCGCGCGGTGCGGCCGTCGGCGAGCGCCTCGTCGACACGGGCGCGCTCGATCATCTCGGCGAACTTGTTGCCGCGGTAGAGACCACCGGTGCGGAACGCCCAAGCGAGCGCCTTCGGCCACGTGCGGCTTCGCGCGGTCGCGATACCTTCGGAGGCGCGGACGGCGCCGCCTTCCGCCTCGACGAGCGACTCGGCGATGCCAATCGCGCGGCCGCTCTCGCCGAGCCGAGCGGTGAGCGTCTCGAAGAGCGGGCGACCGTCCTCGCCGTCGATCCCGCAGCAGGCGACGCGGATCGGCGGTAACGGGCGCGGTCCGGGGACCGGCGGCGGCGGAGGCGCGAGCGAGAGCACATCGGCGCGGAGCGCCTCGGCGATATCGCGGGCGTCGAGCAGGTGCGAGTAGGTGCGCGGTTTCCCGATCACGACGTCGATGCCGAGCGGGAGCGGCACCGCCTCGCCGCGCGGCAGGCTGCGCTCCGCGCCCGAGAGGAACACCGGGACGACGAGGACACCCGGCACGCTCTTGACGATCTTTCCGATCCCCGGCCGGAACGCCGCAACGACTCCCGGCTCGCCGCGGCTCCCCTCGGGGAAGAAGATGAGCGACTCGCCTTCCTGCAGCGCATCGATCATCGGCGAGAGCACGTCGCGCCCGGGGGCCGCCGTCCGCTCGATCGCCATCGCGTTCATCCCGACCATCGCCGCGCCGCGCCGGATCGCGTTCTGGCCGAAGTAGTCGGCCGCCGCGACCGGGTGCACATGAGGGAGGCGGCGGAGCGGGAAGATCGACATGAGGACGGCGGCGTCGATGTGGGAGTTGTGGTTCGCGACGACGATGCACGGCCCCTCGGGGACATGGTGCAGGCGGCGGTACCGCGCCCCCCAGAACCACTTGAGCATCGGGCGGATGAAGCCGAGCTGGAATGCGTACATTCCCGCGAGGCGGAGCACACGGGCGAGCCGGTTCACGACGTGATCGTTCTGACGTAATGATAGAACGCCGGGGCGGCGTAGATGAGCGGGAGCGTCCTGTCGAGGAATGCCGCGCGGCCCAGGAGCGCGTCGCCGGGCGACCGGTCGAGGTCCTGCGCGACCGCGTCGCAGACGAGCGATCCGGCGGCGGTGCCGAGCGCCGCGAGGCAGCCGGCCCCGGCGCCGTGGATCCCGATGATCCCGGCGTCCGCCGCGAGGAGGTAACCCGCCGCTGCGGCGATCGCGGCGCTCACGATCAGGCCGAGGAGCGGCCTCACACGCTCGGCTCCGGGCCTCATGCGGCCGACGAGGCGCTGCGTGAGATCGGCGGGGAGCGCAACGATCGCGAACAGCTCGAGGCAGCCGCGCGGAAGCTGCGTCATGAGGCCAAGATGCGCCGCGCAGAAGACGAAGACGAACTCGCCGAGGAGCACGCGCCCGAGCGAGTCGAGGAGGCCCGGCTGCCGCGGCGAGATCGAGAGGAGGACGGGAATCAAGAGGAAGAGGCCGACGACGGTGGCACCGGAGAGGAGCGTGAATGATCCGGCCCACGCGGGCCACAGCGCGAGCGGCACCGAGGCGTACGTCAGGAAGATCGCCCACCGATCCTGCGGCCGGAGCGGCGTCAGGAAGTAGTACTGCTTGAGTGCGACGAACATCACGATGCCGAGGAGCGGGAACGAGATCGCCGGCATGGCGCGGGAGAGAGCGACGACGAGGACGGAAAACTGCGTCCACGCCCAGAGCCACCCGGTCAGACCGCGGAACCGTCCGCCCCGGCGGCCCAGGACGATCGCGACCGGGGCGAGCAGCACGAGCATCGCGGCCAGGACGAGATCGAGCCTCGGAATCGCGGACATCCCCCCTCCGCCGTCCATTATGCGTTCTGCAGGGTTTCCCGGGCGTGGACGAGCGCGCGCCGCGTCCACGAGAGGAAGATGATCGAGCTGACCGCCGTGGCAGCGCCGAGGCCGACGACGAGCCCCATGACCGGCGAAAGCCCGAGCCCGGGAGCCAGCGTCCGGCCCGCCCAGGCCGCCGGCGCCGCCAGGAGCAGATACCGCAGCAACGACATCGCCAGGCCGGGACGTCCCCGGCCCATCCCCTCGAAGACGGGGCGGCACAGGAAGAACGGCATCGCGACGAGCGCAATGAGCGGGATGAGCCTGAGCGCCGGGACGAGGTAGGACACGGTGACCGGCGAGGTGGTGAGGTGGTGAGCGAGCGGAGGAGCCGTGAGCCACACGATCGGTGCCGTGATCACGACGTAGATCGCGCCGGCGAGGTGAGCTTGCTTGAGGCCGCTTGTGACGCCGGCCACGTCCCTCTCGCCGAAGCGCCGTCCGGCGAACGGCAGCATCGCCACCGACGCCGCGATCGCGGGCGTGACGATGAACTGGAAGACCCGGTAGTAGATCGCGTACGCGGCGAGCGCTTCCTTCCCGTGCTCGGTCGTCTTGAGCAGCCAGTTGACGACGCCGGTTTCCGAGGCCATGAGCAGGTAGGCCATCGCCGAGGGAAGGGCGAGCGCGAAGAGCGAGCGGTAAGGGCTGGGGTCTTCCCCGGGGACCTCCGGCTCGTGGCGCGCTTTCCGCTCCGCCTCGTGGCGCGCCGCCTTGCGAAGCGCGTAGACGAGGCCGCCGAAGCGGCCCACGACAGTGGAGAACGCGATCCCGAAGATGCCCCAATGGAACCAGAACGTGAAGATCGTGTTGAGCGCGACGTTGATGACGTTCGACCAGATGCCCGCCCACATCGTGGCCTTCGTGTCGCCGTGCGCCTTGACGATCGAGTCGGGGATTACCGACCAGAAGAGCGTGAATCCGCTGCCGGCGACAAGGACGGAGCCGTAAATCGCAAACTCGTGGGCGACCTCGGGGCCCGGCGACAGCCGCCCGGCGAAGACCCAGCACCCCGCGCCGATCAGGCAGAAGACCGGTATGCACACGAGGACGAGCGTCCACGTCTTGCTCAGGTACTGCCGGAGCTTCGTCTCCTGGTGAGCGCCCATCGCGCGGGAGAAGTTCGACGTGAGCCCGGTGGAGAGGCCGACCCACACCGCGATCATGATCAGCTCGAACGGGAACGACAGACCGATCGCCGCGACGGCGGCGTCGGAATTCGGCAGGCGCGACGCGTAATACGTGTCGACGAACGTGAAGAGCACCCTCATCCAGAACGACACGATGAGCGGCGCCGTCATCTCGAGAAGGCCGGGGGCCCGCTTCGTCATGCGGGACGGCCGCCCTGCGCCGTCGAGGCGAGCATGCCGCACGCGGCGTGGATGTCGGGGCCGCCGGAGTATCGCCGCACGAAGGCGATGCCGCGCGCGCGGAGAGCCTCGAAGAACCGCCCGCGCTCGACGTCGTCCGGGGGCGTGAACCGCCCCGACGGATCGTTCACGTCGATCGCGTGGAGACGGACGGGCCGGCCTTCGAACGCGCGGACGATCGCGTCGGCCTCATCGTCGCCGGTGTTGACGCCGGCCATCAGCACCCAGCCGAGGTGGACCGGGCCGCCGCGGAGGTCCGCGAGACGTCCCATCGCCCGCGCGAGCTCGGCGACCGGCCACGTCGCCGCGATCGGCACGAGGGAACGCCGCTTCGCGTCGATCGCGGAGGTGAGGGACAGGATGAGCCGGTAGACGTGTCCATCGTCGGCGAACCGCTCGATCGCGGGAACGAGCCCGACCGTCGAGATCGTGATCGACTCGCCGCGGATGCGCAGGCCGTTCGGATCCCGCATCACGGCCGCCGCCTGCATGACCGCGTCGTAGTTCTGGAGCGGCTCCCCCTGCCCCTGGAAGACGACGCCGGTGACCGGACGATCGGCCGGCGCCTCTCGCTTCACGGCGACGACCTGCTCGACGATCTCCCACGCTTCGAGCGAGCGGGTCAGGCCGAGGCGGCCGGTCTCGCAGAACGCGCAGCCGAGCCCGCATCCGGCCTGCGACGACACGCAGACGGAGAAGCGCGGCTTCTCGAGCGGGATCCGCACGGTCTCGACGAGCGCACCGTCGCCGGCGCGGAACAGATACTTGACGAACGGATCGACCGCGCTCGCGCGCCGGTCGACGACGGTGAGACCGTCGAGGCGCGCCTCCGCGGCGAGCGCACGCGCCGACGCCTTCGGAAGGCCGCGGATCCCGTCGAGGTCCGAGCGCCCTTGGCCGGTGACGCGCTCGATGATCCGCCGCGCGAGGGTCTCGTCGATGACGAGATCGGGCCGGGCCGAGAGCAGCGACGCGGGGGTGTGCCCGCGCAGATGCAAGCTCAACGCGTCCCCAGCCACGTCGCGATCTTGTCGGTCACCGCCGGAACGGTGAATCCGAACTTCTCCCCGTTGACCGCCGCCGGCGCCGAGGCGCCGTAACGATCGATCCCGATCCGAAGTCCCTTCGGACCGGTGAGGCCGAGCCAGGGATCGGTGCGTCCGGCCTCGATCGTTGCGACGGGAAGCCCTTCGGGGAACAGCTCGCTCCGGTAGCGCGCGTCCTGCTCGTGGAAGATCTCGACGCACGGCAGCGAGACGACGTTGAGTCGCATCCCCCGCTTCGCGAGCGCCTCGCGCGCCCCCATCGCGAGATGGAGCTCGGATCCGGTCGCGGCGACCACGGCGTGCGGGTTGCCGTCGCCGGCGACGAGGTAGCCGCCGCGGCGGAAGTCGGCTTCGCCGAGCCCGGCGCGCCGCGCGATCTTGGGAAGCTTCTGACGCGATAGAAGGATGACGCTCGGACCGTCCTGGCGCTCGAGCGCCATCCCCCAGGCGAGGGCCGTCTCGAGGCCGTCCGCCGGGCGCCACACGTGGAGGAACGGGATGAGCCGGAGCGACGAGACGTGCTCGATCGGCTCGTGCGTCGGCCCGTCCTCGCCGACGAAGATCGAGTCGTGCGTGAAGACATGGATCGCGGGGATGCGCGAGAGGGCGGCGAGCCGGAAGACCGGCCTCATGTAATCGGAGAAGACGAGGAACGTCGCACCGAACGGCCGGAACGCGCCGTGGTAGAGGATCCCGTTGACGATCGCTCCCATCGCGTGCTCGCGGATGCCGAAGTGGAAGTTGCGGCCCTCGAAATGTCCCGGCCCCACCGATTCCGCATCTTTGATGAGCGTCAGCGTCGACGGCGCCAGGTCCGCCGATCCTCCGATGAGCGCGGGAACGATCGCCGCCGCCTGCTGGATGACCGCCCGCCCGTGCTCACGGGTCGCGGCGTCGCCGTCGGGCGCCGAGGCGAGGAGCTGCGCGACGACGTCGGCCGGCACCGTCCGCTCCCACACCGCCTTCCAGTCGGCCGCTTGAACCGGACGGCTCTCGGCCCACTCGTCGAACCTGGCTTCCCACCCGGTGCGGAGGGCGGCGCCTTCCTGCGCGCGCGCACGGAAGAACTCGCGCACCTCGTCGGGCACGAGGAACGCGGGCTCGAGGGGCCAGCCGAGATTCTCCTTCGCCGCCTTCACCTCTTCGGCGCCGAGCGGCGACCCGTGCGCTTCGGCGGAGTCTTGCTTCCGCGGCGCGCCGTAGGCGATGTGGGTGCGGCACGCGATGAACGACGGCCGCGCTCGCTCCGCGATCGCCGCGTCGATCGCCTTCGCGATCGCGCCGTGATCGTGCCCGTCGATCTTCTGGACGTGCCAGCCGTACGCCGCGTAGCGCGCGGGCACGTCCTCCGAGAACGAGAGCGCGGTCTTCCCCTCGATCGAGATCCCGTTGTCGTCGTAGAGCACGATCAGGTTCCCGAGGCCGAGGTGCCCGGCGAGCGAGGACGCCTCGCCCGAGATCCCCTCCATCATGTCGCCGTCGCTCGCGAGCACGAAGATCCGGTGCGCCACCGGCTGGAAGGTCGCGTCGTTGAAGCGCGTCGCGGCCATCTTTCCGGCGAGCGCCATGCCGACGGCGTTCGAGATCCCCTGGCCGAGCGGCCCCGTCGTCGCCTCGACGCCGACGGTGTGGCCGAACTCGGGGTGGCCCGGAGTCTTGCTCCCCCACTGCCGGAACTGCTGCAGCTCGCTCATCGGCAGGTCGTAACCTGCGAGATGGAGGAGCCCGTAGAGCAGCATGCAGCCGTGGCCCGCCGAGAGCACGAAGCGGTCGCGGTCGGGCCAGTCGGGGGCGGTGGGGTCGTAGCGGAGGAACCGGCTCCAGAGGACGAAGGCGACGTCCGCCGCCCCCATCGGCAACCCGGGGTGGCCGGACTTCGCCTTCTCGACCGCATCGACCGCGAGGAAGCGGATCGTGTTGGCGGCGGTGCGCGAAAGCTGGGCGTCGGGTGCGCGCGACATGTCGGCCTCCTCGCCGAGTTGGGTTCAGAATGGGATGCGAGCGCGCATTATAGTGACGCCGGAGGATTCGATGCTCCGCCTCCTCGCCCTCTTGGCCCTGTTCCTGGCCGGCCCCAAGGAGGTCGCTTCCATGACGCTGACCTCGCCCGCATTTCAAGAGAATGGGTCCATTCCGTCGCGCCACACCTGCGACGGCGACGACGTCTCGCCGGCGCTCCAGTGGGGCGGAGTCCCTGCGGGGACGAAGAGCCTGGCGCTCGTCGTCGCCGACCCCGACGCCCCCGATCCGAAGGCGCCGAAGATGACCTGGGTGCACTGGGTGCTCTACGACCTGCCGGCCGACGCCCAGGGTCTTCCCGAGGGCGGGAAGCTCCCCGACGGCACGCGCGAAGGAAACAACGACTGGAACAAGCCCGGCTGGCGCGGCCCGTGCCCTCCGGTCGGCCGGCATCGCTACGTCCACACCCTCTACGCGCTCGACATCGTCCTCCCCGATCTCGGTCATCCGACACGTGCGAAGCTCCTCACGGCGATGGAGGGGCACGTGGTGGGCACCGCGAAGCTCATCGGGACCTACCAGCATCCATGAAGCGGCGTCAGAGCTACTCCGCGCCCGGCATCACGGTGACGTTCGATCCCGACGTCTGCAAGCACTCCGGCGTCTGCCTTCGCACCCTCCCCGCGGTGTTCGACATCCGGCGGCAGCACTGGGTCCGGCCGGAGTCGGCGAGCGTCGACGAGGTGGCCGCCGCTATCGAACGATGCCCTTCGGGAGCGCTTCGCTACGTCCGCGACAAGGATCCGGCCGGCGCATGACCGCTGCCGTCCGCGCCTTTGACCTTTACCACGCTTCTCCCTAGAATCCCGTCTTTCCGGCTGGAGGAATCCCCTTGGCGACCAAACGCCCGCAAGCCCAGGAAGACCTGAACCTCAACAACATCGTGTCGCGGCAGTTCGACAAGGCCGCTCAGCACGTGAAGCTTCCGTCGGGCCTGCTCGATCAGATCAAGGCCTGCAACAACGTCTTCTACATGCAGTTCCCGGTGAAGATCGACGACAAGTACGTCATCTTCGAGGCCTGGCGCGCCGAGCACAGCCATCACCGGAAGCCGCTCAAGGGCGGGATCCGCTACAGCCGCATGGTCGACCAGCACGAGATCATGGCGCTCGCTGCGCTCATGACCTACAAGTGCGCGATCGGCAACGTGCCGTTCGGCGGCTCGAAGGGCGGCATCAAGCTCCGCCCGCGCGACTACACGCCGGAGCAGCTCGAGAAGATCACGCGCCGCTACACGGCGGAGCTCATCGCCAAGAACTTCATCGGCCCCGGCATCAACGTCCCTGCGCCGGATTACGGCACGGGCGAGCGCGAGATGGCGTGGATCGCCGACACCTACGACGCCTTCCACCCCGGCGGCATCGACAACTGGGCGTGCGTCACCGGTAAACCACTCACGCAGGGCGGCGTCCGCGGGCGCCGTGAGGCGACCGGCCGCGGCGTCGTCTTCGGTCTCCGCGAGGCGTTCCGCGATCCGGCGGCGATGAAGAAGACCGGCCTCAAGGGGACGCTCGAAGGGAAGACCGTCGCCGTGCAGGGCTTCGGCAACGTCGGCTTCCACGTCGCGAAGATCCTCCACGAGGAAGACGGATGCAAGGTCGTCGCGATCGGCGAGTACGACGGCGGCATCGTGAACATGAAGGGGCTCGACATCACGAAGCTCTCGGAATGGTTCCACGAGAAGCGCACCGTCAAAGGCTTCCCCGGTGCGACGAAGACGCTCGAGAAGGGCGTCGACGTCCTCTTCCTCGACGTCGACATCGTCGTGCCGGCGGCGCTCGAGAACCAGCTCACCGGCGCCAACGCCGACAAGGTCAAGGCGCGCATCGTCGCCGAGGCCGCGAACGGCCCCACGACGACGGAAGCCGAGAAGATCCTCCTCAAGAAGGACATCCTCATCCTCGCCGACATCTACCTGAACTCCGGCGGCGTCACCGTCTCCTACTTCGAGTGGGCGAAGAACATCTCCCACATGCGCTACGGCCTCCTCCAGAAGCGCGCCGACGCCCACCAACGCCAGCAGATCGTCAGCGCCACGGAAGACCTCATGAAGGTCCGCTTCCCCGACTCGGTCCGGGAGGGCCTGCTGCGCGGCCTCGACGAGGAAGACCTCGTCCGCTCCGGCCTCGAGGAGACGATGGCGACCGGGTACCAAGAGATCTCGACGATCATGAAGAACAACAAGAAGGTGACCGACTTCCGCACGGCGTCGTTCATCTGCTCGATCGAGAAGGTGGGCCGGTCCTACCTGGAGCTCGGCGTCTTCCCTTGATCGCCGCGGCTCTCCTGGCGGCGGCGCTGGCCGCGGCGCCGCCCAGCGGCACGATCGTCGTCTTCACGCAGGACGGCTCGCTCGCGGCGCGAGAATTCGAGTCGGTCACGCTCCCCCGCCTCCGCGCCCTCGCCGAGCAGCGCGGCCTCGCGCTCGAGATCAAGCCGGCCTCGGCGGGCGCTCCCGCCGACGTTCACGTCACCCCGCTCCTCGTCTACCAGGACGCGGCGGGTCGCTCGATCTTCAAGGGCCGCTACTCCGACGTCGATCGCTTCGCGCAATTCCTCCGCACCGTGCGCTCCGCTCCGCTCGAGGGCGAGCCCGTCCACTACGACAACACCGCCGTCTGGCGCCGTGGCCGGTCGGTCGTCATCGCGCCGATCAAGGTCACGTCGCTCACCGGCACGCTGCCGCCGCGCTACGACGAGAACGCCTTCCTCGACCGCGCGCGGCGCGCGGTGCTCGCCGGCTTCACGCGCTTCCACTACACGGCAAGAGTCGACGCGGGCCCTTCGGATCGCGCCTTCTACATGGATTTCCACCCGTACCGCGATCCGTCGGGCAAGCTCTTCGTCTCGACCGCGATCTACTCGGTGTTCAACTGCGTCGAGCCGGTGTATCAACGATTCGACGAGCCGCTGTCGGGCGACTACAACAGCTTCGAGGACGTCTTCCGCGACGCCGGGAAGATGCTCGAGGACGAGGTCGCGCAGCTCGTCGTCGGCTCGCGTGTGGGCGACGCGTTCGATCCGGTCGGCGAAAAGGTTCCGAAGCCGACATGGGAAGGACTGGGGCTCGCGCTGCCGAAGGCGGCCGCCGAGGCGGACGGAGCCGTTGCGCGTCGCGTCGCCCTCGGCACGAAGTGGACGATCGAGGACGCCGCCCCCGAAGACCCGCCGCGCCTCGGCTTCCGCTTCGCTCCGCCGCTCGACACTTACAACGGCGAGGTGCGCGTCGTCAGCGGGACGATCACGCTGGGGAAGGGCGGCACGCTCGCCGGCGCGACGGGCACGCTTATCGCGACGACCGGCTCGGTGACGATGGGGAACAAGACCTTGGACGCCGAGGTCAAGGACAAGATGCTCAAGATCGTCGAGTTCCCGTCGGCGACGTTCACGCTCGACCCGCTGCCGCCCTCGACCGCTCCGATGAAGTTCGGCGCGCCGGTCCCCTTCACCGGCACCGGGCGCTTCGAGATGCTGGGAAACGCCGTCCCGCTGACCGTCAACGCTCAGGTCGAGCCGGTCATCGCCGAGGACGGCACGCCGCGCCTCGAGGTCCACGCGACGTTTCGCTTGCGCATTGCCGACCCGTTCGGCTTGAAGGGCCCCGACGGCCCTTCGCCCGCGAACGACACGATGCTCTTCGACGCGCGGCTGAGATTGCGGGGACAGTAAGAGAAGAGGGGACAGCTTCCGAAACTCGTGCTTCGGAGTTTCGGAAGCTGTCCCCTCTGATTCCCTTGCTACTGCAGCTTGGCGTTGATCTCGACCGCGACTTCGTTCTGCGGCGAGTACTTGTCGCTGGCGTCGTAGGGCTGGCCGACCTTGAACGACGAGCGGCTGAGGGTCGCCGTGCCCTTGATCGTGAGCGGCGACGACGAGACGACCTCGAACGCGACCGGGGTCGTGCCCTTCATGCCGTGAAGATCGACGTCGGCGGTCGCGTTGTATTTCTTGTCGCCCGCCGGCTTCGCGTCGTGGATGACGACCGTCGCCTTCGGGAACGTGGCGACATCGAAGAAGTCGGCAGTACGCAGGTGCGCGGCGAGCTTCGCCGTCTTCTCGTTGACCGACGCGAGGTCGATCTCGAAGGCGACGGTGCCCTTCGTGAGATCGCCGCCGGGGATGTCGACCTTCGTGAGCTTCCACGACTGGAAGCTGCCCTCGCAGTTGTAAACGGTATTGTGCGTGGTGAATTTGATCTCGCCGGGCCCCGACGCGGCGGCAGCGGCGGGCGCGGGCGCTTCGGCGGCGATGATGCGCAGGGTGGCGAGCAAGGCGAACGCGAGCAGGGTGACGGGCACGAATCGTCTCATGAGGCTCCCTCGTCGAATAAGACCGCTGAGACTACCACGGCAATGAAGCGTTAGCATCCGCGCATGCGCGCCCGGCGGCTCGGCATCGACCTCGGCGGTACGAAGATCGAAGGCGCCGTTCTCGACGGGGACGGCACGATCTTCGAGCGAAAGCGCGTCCCCACGCCGCGCGATGACTACGACGGCACGCTCGCGGCGATCGCGCGGTTGGTCGAGGAGCTGGATCCTTCTCGGAGTTGCACCGTCGGCATGGGAATTCCCGGGACGATCTCGCCCGCCGCCGGCGTCGTGAAGAACGCGAACTCGACGTGGCTCAACGGACGCGCTCTGCAGGCCGATGTCGAGCGCACGCTCCGGCGCCCGGTGCGCCTTGCGAACGACGCGAACTGCTTCGCCCTCTCGGAGGCGAAAGGCGGCGCTGCGGCCGGAGCCCAGGTCGTCTTCGGCGTGATTCTCGGGACGGGCGTCGGTGGCGGCGTCGTCATCGACGGTAAGGCGATCGCCGGCGCCAATGCGATCGCAGGCGAGTGGGGACACAACCCGCTGCCGTGGATGCGCGACGACGAGCGTCCGGGACCTGCCTGCTGGTGCGGGAAGAACGGATGCGTCGAGACGTTTCTCTCGGGTCCCGCGCGCGCGAGAGACGGCGGGGCGCAGTACGACGATCGTCTCGCGCGCGGTCTCGCATCGGTGATCAACCTGCTCGATCCCGACGTCATCGTCCTCGGCGGCGGCGTCTCGAACGTGACGGAGCTCTACGACAACGTCCCGCGCCTGTGGAGCCGCTGGATCTTCTCCGACCGCGTCGACACGAAGCTCGTGCCGCCGCGCCACGGCGACTCCAGCGGCGTCCGCGGCGCGGCGTGGCTGTGGTGACGCCTCAGAACGTCCAGGCGAATGAGCCCCAGATCCGGCGCGCGGTCAGGCGATAGTACGAGTCCGGCCCCTCTTCGCTCTCGGCGACCGGGTCGCGGCGGTCGTTCAAGTTCGTGCCGTCGAGGCGCACAGTCCAGCGGTCGCCCCGCCAGCCGATCCCCATCCCCCACGTCGTGAACTGCTGGGCAAGCGCGGTGTTGTCGCGATCGAGCCAGCGCGAGCCGGTGAACGCGACGTCGGCGTGCGCGAGGAATCCCTTCGCGGGCGCGTAGAGGATCCCGGTGCCGGCGAGCCACTCGGGAGTCATCTCTTGCCGGTTGCCGACGAGGTCGGCTTCTTCGGACTCCTTGAACTTCGCCGAGTGGTAGCTCGCGGCGCCGCGCACGAGCAGGTCGTGCCAGAGACGCCAGCGCGCCTCGACCTCCGCGCCCTTGAGCTCGATCTCGGCCTCGTTCTCGAGAGCGCCGGGCGCGCCTCCCTCGACGGGGAGGACGACGTCCTTGAGCTCCATGTCGAAGATCGACGCGTCGATATCGAGCCGGCCCTCGAGAAGGCTGGCGTGCGCTCCGAGCTCGACGCTCTGGCCTTCCTCGGGCTTCAGGATCTCGGCGTCGGCGTCGAGACCGAGCTCGACGGCAGCGGGCTTGAACGTGTTCCGGTAGTCGGCGTAGACGCGGAAGTTGTCCGCCTGTTTCTGCCAGGCCGTGAAGGTCACTCCGACCATGCCGCCCGGCTTGACCTTGCTCGCGGTGTCCGAGCCGGAATCGAACGTCCCCGCCGGGAAGTCGGCGATCGAGGCGCCGCGGCTCTCGTCGGTGATGTTGAGGCGGAGGCCGCCTTCGAAGCGCCACCGGAAGCTCGGCGACCACGCCGCGTAGCCGTAGAGTCCGCCGAAGCTCCGCGTGTCGTCGATGTGGGCATCGGTGTCGAGGGGGAGGTACGCGGCGAACGGTGGGTTCGAGCCGTCGGACGCGATCGTGTAGTTCAGCTCGCCTCCGTGGAGCTTGCCCTTCCCGTACTGATAGTCGGCTCCGGCGACGATCTGCGTGTTCTTGACGCCGGTCAGCTCGACGTGGCCGTCGAGGTACACCTCGTCGAGCGTCGTCGACGAGCGCTCGCCCGTCGCGTCGAAGCTCGGCCCGGTCGCGTCGACGACGAAGCCGCGGATGATGTCTTGTTCCGTGTGCGCGTACGAGAGGGTCCCGCTCCAGACGCCGTACGACTTCGGCATCGTGAAGCCGCCCATCGCGGTGATGCGCTGCGGATTCACCTCGGCGTCGCTCGGGTGGTAGTTCGCATCGAGCGGGATGTTCTGGGACAGCGACAGCGTCGCATCGTCGAGCGGCACCGGGCTCGCGGGGGACTGGTCGACGAAGTTGCCGTCGAGACCGAAATGGACCTCGCCGCCGCCGCTCAGCGCGGTTTGATTGCGCCACAAGAGGTGGCCGCGCGTGTAATCCGTGCGGGGATCCTTGTACTGCCGCTGCTCGGCATCGACGGTCAGGCGCGAGTCGAACCCGGCCCACTTCGGAAGGTCGAGCGAGACGGCGATCGCGCCGCTCCCGTACGACCCCGCCGCGGCGCGCACGTTCGGCGCGATCCCATGTCCCGGCGCGTAGTGGATCACTTGGATGACGCCGACGAACGACGTGATCCCGTACATGACCGGCGCGGCGCCGCGCATGATCTCGATCCGCTCGACGTCCTCGAACGAGAGTGTGCTGATCTGGGGGTTGAACACGCCGCCCCACGGAATGCCGTCGACGAGGAGCAGGTACGCATCCGCCTCGCGAAGGCCCCACATCTCGGGGATCGCGGAGGCCGGACCGCCGTCGCCACTGGGCGCGACGTCCACACCCGCGACGAGCGCGAGCGCCGTGCGGAGATCGGTCGCCCCGCGATCGCGGAGCTCCTGGCCGCTGATCACGGTGATCGACTGCGCGACCTTGTCGGGATCTTCCTCGTACTTGGTCGCGGTGACTTCCACCCGCTCTTCGGCGGCGGGGCTCGTCACGGGCTTGTCGGTATCGGCGGCGCGGAGCGTGGTCACGCTTGCGAGCGTGATCAAAGCGAAGGCGTGGCGCATGAAGGCTCCCCCGGGCGAAAAGACGGCACAGGGTAGGAGAGCCCGCGTACTACTACCAGACGTCGTAATTGAGCAAGAGGGGACAGCTTCCGAAACTCGCGTTCAAGAGTTTCGGAAGCTGTCCCCTCTTATTGCAGGCGACGGATGATCGATTCCGTCGCGGCGTACACGAGGGGCAGCGACGCGACGGCAGCCGCGCCGGCGACGGCCAAGACCGAGATCGAGAGGAGCCCCGCGACCTTACCGGTCGAGCGGGCTTGCGGCTCCTCGAGAAGACGCTCGACCCGATGCGCGATCGTGCCGGCGTCGCAGAAGTTGCCGACCGTGGCCAAGCGGACGGGGGCCATCCGCGAGGCGGCAAGAAGAGCGGCTGCAACGGCAAGGCGGCCGTTGGCGACGGCAGCGTGGTCGTCGGCCGACTCCTCGGCCGCGGCCGACCACGCGTCGTCGATCGCCCGGCCCGTGACCGTGAGAACCAACAGGTCCGGCGCGAAGCGCGCAAGGCCGCGCTTCACGTTGTCGAACGCTCGCCCGTGCCCGGCTTCGTGTGCGAGGACGGCGGCGCGCTGATCGTCGCTGAGCACGTCCAGAAGGGTCGCGGAGACGTACAGGCGCGGCCGCACGATGCCGACGAGGGCGGCGAATGGCAGGGCGGTCGGAACACGATGGACGGCCACGCCGCCGATCGTTCCGGGCTCGGCGACCAGCCGCCACGAGCGCTCCAGCCTCCGTGTCGTCAGCCAGCTCCCCGAGGCACGGACAACGCCGGCGGCCACGATGACGGCGGACAGTACGACGAACGCGAGAAGAGCCGCACTCGCCTTCTCGCCGCTCTTGAGCGGCTCGAACGAAAAGTACGCGGGAAGCGCGAGGCCTGCCGCGGCCATCGTCGCGCCGAGCGCCGGGATCATCCGAAGGAGGAACAGAGCGCCGGGCCGATGAACGCGATGTCTCAGGGCCGGCCAAGCGCCGACGACCGCAAGCGTCAGCACGACGTTCGCGAGCACGAAAGCGATCGCCGCGAAGACGATGCCCATCCCGAGGTAGCTCACGAGCGGCCCTCCCCGCGCAGGGCGGCGCGCTTCGCTCGAACGACCTTCTCGAGATCGTCGAGCAGCTTGCGATCACGGTCGCTCACCGCATCGACGAAGCAGGAGAGGAGGGGGGCCATCGAGGCAGGAGTGTGACCTCCGAGAATTCCAGCGATGCTCTCCGACGCGAGGCGCAGCTCCGTCTCGTGACGCGTGAGGCGGGCGGTGTACGCGAAGGCGCGTCCGGCCTTGACCCGATCGAGAACGCCCTTCCTGTGCAGCCGGTCGAGGGTCGTCATGAGCGTCGTGTAAGCGAGCCGCGGGAAGGCGTCGCGGATCGAACGGACGGTCGCAGGTGCGGCCTCGGCCCAGACCGCCTCGAGGACCTGGACCTCGAGCGGACCGAACGACTCCGAAAGGATCGACCGCAGCGGCATCCGCGGATCTTATCGCGACGGAGGCGGATCTGATAAGGTGCCGGGCCGCTCCGGCAATGAAACTGCATGGAGCCGGCCGCGTAAGAAGGTCGAGATCGAGCCCACTCTTCTAGGAGAACCGCACTGTGACGACGAAGAAAGCCCTCGCCGCCCTCGCTCTGGCGGCCATGACGGTCGTACCGGCCCTCGCCGCCGAGCTTTCGGTCCCGAACATTCCGTATCAGAAGTTCGTCCTCGACAACGGCCTGACGGTGCTCGTCCACGAGGACCACAAGGCACCGATCGTCGCGGTCAACGTCTGGTACCACGTCGGGTCGAAGAACGAGAAGCCCGGCCGCACCGGCTTCGCGCACCTCTTCGAGCACCTGATGTTCAACGGCAGCGAGAACTTCAACGACGACTACTTCAAGGCGACGGAGAAGCTCGGCGCGACCGATCTCAACGGCACGACGAACAACGACCGGACGAACTACTTCCAGAACGTGCCGAAATCTGCGCTCGACACGATCCTCTGGCTCGAGTCCGATCGCATGGGCCACCTCGTGGGCGTCATCGACCAGCCGCGCCTCGACGAGCAGCGCGGCGTCGTGCAGAACGAAAAGCGCCAGGGCGACAACGAGCCCTACTCGCTCTCCGAGGAGCTGATCGCGAAGGCGTGCTTCCCCGTCGGCCACCCTTACAACTGGACGGTCATCGGCTCGATGGAAGATCTCGACGCCGCGAAGCTCGACGACGTGAAGGAGTGGTTCAAGACCTATTACGGCCCGAACAACGCGATCCTCGTCATCGCCGGCGACGTGACCGCGAAGGACGCGGTCGACAAGGTGAAGCACTACTTCGGCGACATCCCGCCGGGGCCTCCGATCGGACGGTCCGACCAGTGGGTCGCGAAGCGCACCGGCAGCGCGCGCGCGTCGGCGCAGGATCGCGTGCCGCAGACGCGGATCATGAAGATGTGGAACGTGCCCGGCCAGGAGACGAGGGACCGCGTGCTCCTCGACCTGGCGGCGAACGTGCTCTCCTCCGGTAAGACCTCGCGCCTCTACAAGCGCCTCGTCTACGACGATCAGACGGCGACCTCCGCCATCGCCTACACCGACTCGCGCGAGATCGCGAGCCTCTTCACCCTCCAGGCCGACGTCAAGAAGGACGGCGACCCCGCGAAGGTCGAAGCAGCGATGGACGAGGAGCTGGCGAAGTTCTTGAAGGACGGCCCGACGGCCGACGAGCTCGAGCGCACGAAGACCGAGACGTTCGCCGGGTTCATCCGCGGGATCGAGCGGATCGGTGGCTTCGGCGGGAAGTCCGACGTGCTCGCGGCCGGCTACATCTACGGCGGCGACCCCGACCGCTACAAGATCAATCTCGACATCGTGAAGAACGCCACGCCGGCGCAGGTCAAGGAAGCGGCGCAGAAGTGGCTGTCGGACGGCGTCTACATCCTCCAGATCGACCCGTACCCCTCCGAGCTGAAAGCGGCCGCGACCGGCGCGGACCGCAAGAAGATGCCCGAGGGCGGCGCGGCGCCGGCGGTCGTGTTCCCCGCGGTGGAGAAGACGACCCTTTCGAACGGCATGAAGCTCCTCGTGGCGCGTCGCGAGGCGATCCCCGTGACCGACTTCGACCTGATCCTGGACGCCGGCACGGCGTCGGACGCCACGGCGACGCCGGGCACCGCGAGCCTCGCGATGGCGATGCTCGACGAGGGAACGAAGACGCGGTCGTCGCTCCAGATCTCCGACGAGGCGCAGCGCCTGGGCGCGAACATCGGGACCGGATCCAACCTCGACAACTCGACCGTCTCGCTTTCGGCGTTGAACGCGAACCTCGACAAGTCGCTCGATCTCTTCGCGGACATCGTGCTCCACCCGTCGTTCCCCGAAACCGATTTCAAGCGCCTCCAGAAGCAGCAGATCGCGCGCATCCAGCGCGAGAAGTCGCAGCCGGTCGGGATGGCCCTCCGCGTCTTGCCGAAGCTCCTCTACGGCAACGGCCACCCCTACGCCCTTCCGTTCTCGGGCTCGGGCTACGAGGACACCGTCGCGAAGCTCACCCGCGACGACCTGATCAAGTTCCACCAGACGTGGTTCAAGCCGAACAACGCCACGATGATCGTCGTCGGCAACACGACGATGGCCGAGATCAAGCCGAAGCTCGAGGCGCTCTTCAAGGACTGGGCGAAGGGCACGGTCCCCGTGAAGAAGGTGTCGCAGGTCGCCGCGAAGAACACCTCGACGGTCTACATCCTCGACAAGCCGGGCGCCGCGCAGTCGGTCATCATCGCCGGGCAGGTCGTCGCACCCACGGCGAACCCGGACGAGATCACCTTCAAGACGATGAACCAGGTCCTCGGCGGCTCGTTCGTGTCGCGCATCAACATGGATCTGCGCGAGGACAAGCACTGGTCGTACGGATCCTACAGCTTCGTTCCCGACGCCCGCGGCCAGCGGCCGTTCATCGGGTACGCGCCGGTGCAGACCGACAAGACCAAGGAGTCGATGGTCGAGGTCATGGCGCAGCTCAAGGGAATCGTCGGCGGCAAGCCCATCACCGCCGGCGAGCTCGAGATGGCGCAGGACGGTCTCACGAAGACCCTCCCCGGCCAGTGGGAAACGCAGGACGCCGTCTCCGGCTCGATCGCCGACATGGTCAACTACGGGCTTCCGGACGACTACTACACGACCTTCCCGAACAAGGTCCGCGCGCTCAAGACATCGGACTTGATCGGGAACGCGCAGAAGACGCTGAACCCGGACAAGATGGTGTGGGTCGTCGTCGGCGACCGCGCCAAGATCGAGGCGGGGATCAAGGACCTGAAGTACGGCGAGGTGAAATACCTCGATCCGGACGGCAATCCCAAGTAAGTCGCTTTTTCGTTGCTGAGGTGCAACCCGTCGCACGCTCGTGCGACGGGTTGCCGTCCCCTAGAATGGGCGCATGACACCGCCGGTCGCCCCGAAAATTCCGCGGGAATCGACGCGCCACGGAGAGACGGTCGTCGACGACTACTTCTGGCTCCGCCAGAAGGACGATCCCGAGGTCACCGCCTACCTGGCCGCGGAGAACGCGTACGCCGAAGGGATCGTCGCAGGAACGGGCGACCTCCAGGAGCGCCTCTACCGCGAGATGCTCGGCCGAATCAAGGAGACCGATCTCTCGGTCCCCTACCGCAAGGGAAGGTACTGGTACTACGCCCGCACCGAAGAAGGCCGGCAGTACCCGATCCTCGCGCGGAAGCTCGGCTCTCTCTCGTCGGCCGAGGAGGTCATCCTCGACCTGAACTCCCTCGCCCGCGATCACGCCTACTTCGCGGTCGACTCGTTCTCGGTCAGTGACGACGGCGATTGGCTCGCCTACTCGGTCGACACCGCCGGCTCGCGCGAGTACACCCTCCGTCTCCGCGACCTGCGCCGGAGCGAGGACGACGCCGAGACGATCCCCCGCGTCAGCTCGGTCGCGTGGGCTACCGGCGGAGAGACGCTGTTCTACGTCACCGACGACGACGCCAAGCGACCCTACCGTCTCTGGCGCCTCGACCGGCGGACGAAGGCGAGCACCCTCCTCTTCGAGGAGAACGACGAGCGCTTCTCGTTCACCGTCCGCCGCTCGCGGAGCCAGTCCTACCTCTTCCTCGACGTCGACAGCCACACGGCGAGCGAGGTCCGGTTCCTCAGGGCCGACGATCCGTCGGGCGATTGGACCTTGGCGCTCCCGCGCGCGACCGACATCGAGTACGAGATCGAGCACGGTGACGACGTGTTCTGGATCCGCATCAACGACCGCGGCCGCAACTTCCGTGTCGTCCAGTGTCCTCCCGACGACGTCCGGCCCGAGGCGTGGCGTGAGGTGATCGCGCACCGCCCCGAGGTGCACGTGGCCGCGGTCGAGCCGTTCCGCGGCTGGCTCGTCGTCTACGAGCGCGAGGACGGTCTCGAGCGCTACGTGCTTCGCAATCTGGCCACCGGCACGTCGCACGCGGTCGCCTTCCCCGAGCCGACCTACACGACCTTTCCCGACATCAACGCCGAGTACGAGACGACGCGGTTCCGCTTCCGCTATCAGTCGCTCACCACACCGCCGTCGGTCTTCGAGTACGACCTCGAGACCCGCGAGCGCACGCTCCTCAAGAAGATGGAAGTCCTCGGGAGCTTCGACCCCGACCGTTACGCGACCGAGCGGCGGCACGCGGTCTCCGGCGACGGGACGCGCGTGCCGATCTCGATCGTCTACCGCAAGGACACGCCGCGGAACGGCACGGCGCCGCTCCACATCGTCGGGTACGGCGCTTACGGCTATCCGCTCCCGGTCATGTTCTCGTCGAACCGCCTGTCGCTCCTCGACCGCGGGGTCGTCTGCGCGCTCGTCCACGTGCGCGGCGGCGGCGAGCTCGGGCAGCCGTGGCACGATGCCGGCCGCATGGCGTCGAAGACCTCGAGCTTCGCCGACTTCATCGCGGGGGCCGACGAGCTGATCGCGCGCGGCTACGGCGCGAGAGAGCGGACGATCGTCGAAGGCGCCTCCGCGGGCGGTCTGCTGATCGGCGCGGTCCTCAATGCGCGCCCCGATCTCGCCGGGGGCGCGATTCTCAAGGTCCCGTTCGTCGACGTCATCAATACGATGCTCGACCCCTCGCTCCCGCTCACCGTCGGCGAGTTCGAGGAGTGGGGCAACCCCGCGGAGCCCGCGCACTACGCGATTATGCGGGCGTACTGCCCCTACACGAACCTCGCGCGCCGGCCGTACCCCGCGATGCTCGTCAAGACCTCGATGCACGACAGCCAGGTCATGTACTGGGAGCCGGCGAAGTACGTCGCCCGCCTGCGCGCCCTGAACGACGGCGCGCCGCAGGTCGCTCTTCGCGTGAACTTCGGTGCGGGGCACGGCGGCTCGTCGGGGCGTTACGACGCCCTGAAGGACACCGCCTTCGACGTCGCGTGGATGGTCCGGACCTGGGGGATCGCCGCATAGACCGCGGCGCTCAGATCGTGATCGTCGGCGGCGGTGTCATCGGCGCCTCGGTCGCGTTCCATCTCGCCGCGCGCGGAACGACCGACGTCCTGATCCTGGACGAGAGTCCGGCGCCGGCCTCGGGCAGCACCGGCGCCGCGACCGGCGGCTACCGCGCGCAGTTCGCCACCGCGATCAACGTACGCTTGTCACTTCTTGCCAGAACGAAGTTGCGAGCGTTCAAGGACGAGGTCGGTGCCGATCCCGGCTACCTACCGGCCGGCTATCTGTGGCTCGCGGAGAACGAGACCGAGATGCATGCGTTGATCGCCGGGCAGAAGGTTCAGCACGCGGAAGGCCTCGCGGAAGCCGTGATGGTCTCTGCCGAGGAGGCCTCGCGGCTCCAGCCGGCGATCCGCCGCGAAGGGATCATCGGCGGCGCCTACTGCCCGACCGACGGATTCATCCGTCCGCGAGCGATCCTCGAAGGCTACCTGAGCGCCGCCATGCAACGCGGCGTGCGCGTGCACTGGGGCGAGAGCGTCATCGGGTTCGAGATCGGCGCCGACGGAAAGATCGATAAGGTCGTCACGGCGAGCGGAACGGTTGCGTGCGGCGCCGTCGTCAACGCCGCAGGCGCGTGGGCCGGCCGCGTCGCGCGCCTCGCCCACCTCGACGTTCCCGTGACGCCGCTCCGGCGCCATCTCGTGCCGACGGTCCCGACGACGATCGTTCCCAAGGCGGCGCCGATGACCCTGTGGTGCGGCGACGGCTTCCACTTCCGCGAGCGCGACGGCGGGGTGCTCATGGGCTGCCCCGCACCCTCCGACCGCGAGGGCAGCTTCGACATCTCGGTCGACCGGAGCTGGACCCACGAGGTCGAGAAGATGAAGGACACGCGCATCCCGGCGGTCCGAGACATTCCGGTCGATCACGACCGCGCGTGGGCGGGTCTCTACGAGATCTCCCCCGACCGCCATGCCCTCCTCGGCGCCGCCCCGGAATGCCCGAACTTCTATCTCGTCAACGGATCGTCGGGTCACGGGGTCATGCATTCCCCCGCCCTGGGCCACCTTCTGGCCGAAATCATCACATCCGGCACCGCGACGACCCTTGACGCGACGCCGCTCTCGCCCGATCGTTTCATGAGGGGACAGCCGGTCGCGTCCCCGGAGGTACTGTGATGTTCGAGCTTCTCGTCGCCGCCAAGCTCCTCTTGCTGGCTCCGCAGAAGGTCGTCGGCACCGAGCGCGCGAAGATCGAAGCCCGCCTCGGCCAGCCGAGCAGTGTCGGCACCGACATGAGCCCGAAGAAGGAGGACGGCAGCGTCGATCGCGTCGTCACCCTCGACTGGGCCGACCTCCGCGTCCGGCTCTTCGAATCGCCCTCGTCGCACACCGTCGCGCTCCTCGGCGTGACGACGACGAAGGACCTCCCCGGTCTCGACACCCCCGTCGGCGTCGGCTCCGACCGCGGCACGGTCCTGCGCGAGCTCGGCGGTCCGGCCTACGAAGACCAGGACCAGATCGTCTACGCGCTGCAGCAGGACGGGGACGATCAGCCGAACGACACGATGCGCTTCGTCATGAAGGACGACCGCGTCATCGGGATCGACTGGACGTTTCGGCTGAACTGACGGCGACCACCCGCTCGAAGTAGATCAGCGGCACACCGCGATAGACGACGCGGCCTCGCTCGGCGAGCCCGCACTTCTTGTAGAAGCCGCCGGCGCCTGCCGGCCCCGAATACGCGTCGAGACGGATCGCCTCCGCGGGCCACGCGCGCGCGACCTGTGCCGCCTTTTCCATGAGCGCGCGTCCGATCCCTTCGCTCTGGCGCATCGGGTCGACCGCCATGTCGGTCAAGTAGAGAGGCCGCTTCACCGCGGTGAAGAACGCCGGATCGATCGCCCAGGGCTTGCGCGTACCGAGGTGAAACGTCCCGACGACCGAGCGGCCGTCCTTGGCGACGATGATCCGCGCCATCGTCATCGCGCGGAGGACGCGCGCCTCGGTCGGCTCATGCGACCAGTGTCCGCGGCCGTGCTTCGTCGTGAGGTCGCGCGCGACGGCGATGTGCAGGCGCGCGAGGCGTGCGGCATCGCGCGGCGTCGCGACGGCGAGCTTGATCACTTGCCGGCGGGTTTCTCGAGATGGCCACCGAAGCCGAAGCGCATCGCGGAGAGGACCTTGTTCTGGAACTCGGCTTCGCCGCGCGACGAGAAGCGCGCGAAGAGCGCGGCGGTCAAGACCGGCGCGGGCACCCCCTCGTCGATCGCCGCCTTGATCGTCCACCGGCCCTCGCCCGAATCGGAGACGCGCCCGGCGAACTTGGCGAGCGCGGGGTCGTCGATGAACGCCGACGCCGTGAGATCGAGCAGCCACGACGCGATGACGCTGCCGCGGCGCCATACCTCGGTGATGTCGGCGAGGTTGAAGTCGTACTTGTAGTGCTCCGGATCGCGGAGCGGCGTCGTCTCGGCATCGACAGCGTGCGTGCCCTTCCCGATGTCGGCGGAGTGGAGGATGCCGAGCCCCTCGGCGTACGCCGCCATGATCCCGTACTCGATGCCGTTGTGGACCATCTTGACGAAGTGGCCCGCGCCCGAGGGGCCGCAGTGGAGGTAGCCCAGCTCCGACGTGCCGCCGGCGCCCTCCCGCCCGGCTGTACGCGGGATCGCACCGCGCCCCGGTGCCAGCGTCGCGAAGACCGGGTCGAGCCTACGCACCGCTTCCTTCGGACCGCCGATCATCATGCAGTAGCCGCGGTCGAGCCCCCACACGCCGCCGCTCGTGCCGACGTCGACGTACTCGATCCCCTTCTGCGCGAGCGCCTCGCCGCGGCGGACATCGTCGATGTAATACGAGTTGCCGCCGTCGATGAGGATGTCGTTCTTCGACAGGAGCGGCGCCAGATCGCCGATCGAGCCCTCGACCGCGGCCGCGGGAACCATGAGCCAGATCGCGCGCGGCGCCTCGAGCTTCTTCACGAGATCCGCGAGCGAGTCGGCGCCGACGGCGCCTTCCTTCGCAAGCGCCTTCACAGGATCGGGGGTGCGGTTGTAGACGACGCACTCGTGACCGCCGCGGATGAGGCGGCGGACCATGTTCGCTCCCATCCGTCCGAGACCGATCATTCCGAGCTGCATGGGGGCTCCTACGCCGTGCGGCCGTTCATCGCACGGTAGCGGCGGATGAGGGCGTTCGTCGAGGGATCGTGGGCGAGCTTCCCAGGCGCTTCGCTCTCGAGCTCGGGGACGATCCTCTGTGCCAAGACCTTGCCCAGCTCGACCCCCCACTGGTCGAACGAGTCGATCCCCCAGATCGTCCCCTGGGTGAAGACGCTGTGCTCGTAGAGCGCGACGAGCTTGCCGAGCGCCTGCGGCGTCAGCGTCTCCATGAGGATCGTGTTCGAGGGGCGGTTGCCGGGGAAGGTGCGGTGCGGGACGAGCGCCTCTTTCGTGCCCTCGGCGCGCACCTCGTCCGCCGTCTTCCCGAAGGCGAGCGCTTCCGACTGAGCGAGCACGTTGGCGAAGAGGAGGTCGTGGTGGCGGCCGACTGGGTTCAGCGAGCGCGCGAAGGCGATGAAGTCGCACGGGATCGTCCGCGTGCCCTGGTGGAGGAGCTGGTAGAACGAGTGCTGGCCGTTCGTGCCGGGCTCGCCCCAGAGGACCGGCGAGGTGTCGCACGCGACCTCCGCGCCCTCCACCGTCACGCGCTTGCCGTTGCTCTCCATCGCGAGTTGCTGGAGGTAGGCCGGGAATCGCTTCAAGTACTGTTCGTACGGGAGGATCGCGAGCGACTGCGCGCCCCAGAAGTTGTTGTACCAGACGGTGAGGAGGCCGAGGACGACCGGCAGGTTCCGCTCGAACGGCACGGTCCTGAAGTGCTCGTCCATCGCGCGGAAGCCGACGAGCATGTCCTGGAATCGCTCGGGGCCGATCGCGAGCATCGTCGAGAGGCCGATCGCCGAGTCCATCGAGTAGCGGCCGCCGACCCAGTCCCAGAATTCGAACATGTTCGCGGTGTCGATGCCGAACTTCGCGACCTCGGCGGCGTTCGTCGAGATCGCGACGAAGTGCTTCGCCACCGCAGCGACGTCGCCGCCGAGCCCCTCGAGGCTCCACGCGCGCGCGGTCCTCGCGTTCGTCATCGTCTCCTGCGTCGTGAACGTCTTCGACGCGACGAGGAAGAGCGTCTCGGCCGGGTCGAGGCCGCGCACCGCCTCGGCGAAGTCGGTCGCGTCGACGTTCGAGACGAAGGCGAACGTGATGTCGCGGCGGCTGTAGTGCTTGAGCGCCTCGTACGCCATGACCGGGCCGAGGTCGGAGCCGCCGATCCCGATGTTGACGACGTGCTTGATCGGCCGGCCGGTGTGGCCCTTCCACGCTCCGCTGCGGACGCGCTCCGCAAACGCGGCCATCTTGTCGAGGACGGCGTGGACGTCCGGAACGACGTTCCGCCCGTCGACGACGATCGACGCGCCCTCCGGCGCGCGCAGCGCGACGTGGAGAACGGCGCGGTTCTCGGTGACGTTGATCTTCTCGCCGCGGAACATCGCGTCGATCCGGCTCCTCAGCCCTGCGCCGTCCGCGAGGGCGAGGAGGAGGCGCATCGTCTCGCCGTCGATCAGGTTCTTCGAGTAATCGAGGAAGACGCCTTCGGCCTCGATCGAGAAGCGCTCGGAGCGCGAAGGGTCCGCCGCGAAGAGACGCCGGAGATCGAGATCTCGGAACGACTCGCGGTGCGCCGTCAGGGCCTGCCACGCCCGTGAGATCATCTCGAAGCCTGACTCTGTCCCGTCGCCTCGCGGAGCCACGCCTCCGCCTCGTCGATCTCGCGGAACGCAGCGACCGGGCTCCCACGCAGGCGCACGATCGTCGTGATCATGTTCGCGATGCCGTAGTGCAGGAGGCTCGAGACGACGACCGCCATCGGCCGGCCCCCGAAGCGCGAGGCATACGCCTCGGCCAGCTTGCTCGATTCGGAGGTGCCCGGCGTGTAATCGTTCGTCCGGAAGTCGCAAAGGATCGCGTATCCGGGGAGGAAGTCGGCGCGTGCGGCCAGCTCGTCCATCGCGGCGAGGCTCGTCTCGAGATCGTTGTGCCCTTCGGCGCGAACGACGGCCCGCTTGGACGAGGTGTCGATCGTGATCACGTAACCCATGGCTGCGCTCGGCATTAGAGCGCGGAGACCGGCGCGATTCAAGCGCTATCGGCTGATCCCGACCCCCACACGCGCGCACCGCGGCGAGACCGCGCAGCCGGAGCACAGCGGCGACACCGGCTTACAGACGGCCTGACCGTGCCGGACGAGCGTCTCGTTGATCGGGATCCAGAAACGCCTCGGGAGGACGAGCCGGAGCGCACGCTCCGTTTCGTCGGGAGTCCGCGTCGCGACCCAGCCGAGGCGGTTCGAGATCCGGTGGACGTGGGTGTCGACGCAGATGCCGGGCTTGCCGAACCCGAGCGTGACCGTGAGGTTCGCGGTCTTCCGTCCGACGCCGGGCAGGCCGAGGAGCTCTTCGATCGTATCGGGAACGCGGCCGCCGTACCGTTCTTCGAGGATGCGCGCGATCGCGCGGATCTGCCGCGCCTTCACGCGGTAGAACCCGGCCGGATAGATGAGTCGCGCGATCGCCGCCTCGGCGAGCCCGGCCATCGCCGCCGGCGTCGACGCCTTCGCGAAGAGGCGCTCCGTCGCGGGATAGGTGACCTCGTCCTTCGTCCGGAGCGAGATGACGCAGCTCACGAGAATACGGAACGGATCGGGCCCGTTCTTCTCGACGAAGCGATCGATCTCGTAGCGCGCGGCGAGCGGGCCGAGGACGGCCGCGAAGCTCCGGCGCGTCATGCGGTCTCGAGCGGGACGTCGCGCTTCGGTGCCGGGTACGCGCGGTCGATGTCGGCGAGATCCTCTTCCGTGAGGACGATCTCGCCGGCGGCGACGTTGTCCCGCACGTGCTGCGGCTTTCCGGCTTTCGGGATCGCGACGACGTTCTCGTGACGCAGGACCCAGGCGAGCGCGACCTGCGCCGGCGTCGCGCGATGACGCGCCGCGACTTCCTGGAGCGTCCCGTTCGGCCTCAAGCGCCCCTGATCGAACGGCGAGTACGCCATGATCGCGATCCCTCGATCGGCGCACCACGGGAGCAGCTTGCGCTCGATGCCGCGGCGCTGGACGTTGTAGAGCACCTGGTTCGTCGCGACCTCGGCACCTCCCGGCAGCTTCTCCGATCCGGCCATCTCGTCGAGATCGAAATTCGAAAGGCCGTAGTGGAGGACCTTTCCCTTTCGTTTCAGCTCGACGAACGCGCGCAGCGTCTCGTCGAGAGGGTGACGCCCGGGCCAGTGGAGGAGGTAGAGGTCGATGCGGTCGGTCTCGAGCCGTCGCAGGCTCCGCTCGCACGCGTCGAGCGTCCCCTTGTAGCTCGCGTTCTCCGGAAGGACCTTGCTGACGAGGAACACCTCGTCGCGCGCCTTGCCGACCGCCGCGGCGACGACTTCTTCGGCGCCGCCGCGACCGTACATCTCGGCGGTATCGATGAGACGCATGCCGAGCTCGAGGCCCAAGGAGAGCGCCCGGATCTCGTCCGCGCGGGCCGCTTCGTTCTCGCCCATGCGCCACGTGCCGAGCCCCAGGTTCGGCATCTCGGCGCCGTCTCGGGTCCGGACGTCGAAGATCACCCGGCACCTCAGCGGGCGGGCCGTGCGCTCCCGCCCTCGCCAAGCCACCACGGTACCCAGAGAAGGGCGATCCCGTCCACCGTCACGTCCGACTTGCGCGGCTTCACGGAGGTGTTCTCGATCGCGACCTTGTCCGGGTCGTTCGCGGCCGTCACGCCGTCGATCTCCGATTGCAGCTCGCTCTCCATCTCGGTGACCTTCGCGTGGATCGCATCAACCCCTTCGGTCGCGCCGCCGACGTCCTGCCGCTCCTTGAGCGTGCGGCCGACGCCGCGCGCCGCCGTCGTCGCGCGTCCGATCGTCGCCGCGGAGAGGGTCTTGCGGCCGAAGAGCGCGCCGAGCACCGTCGCACCGACGCTGATCGCCGTTTGGACCGTCTGCTGCGTCGCCTGCGCCTGCTCGCGTGCGACCCGGTCGTTCGCGCGCGCTTCCTGGTTGTGCAGCGTCTCGAGCCGCGCGCCGTACTTGGCGCGGAGCGCCTCGATCGCCGCGTCCCGCCGCTCGCGCATCGCCTGCTGGACGCGCACCTTGAAATCGCCCTCCGATTCACCCACCTTGCCGGTGAGCTTCAAGTCGGGAGCGCTGCGGAGATCGAGCGTCTTCACGCGGTAGAGCATCTCGGCGAGGTCCTTCGACCACGCGGCGTAGCTCTTCGGCTGAGCGGCGGCGGACGGAAGTGCGTCGAACGATGCCGAGGCCTGCGGCGCCGTGTCGAGCGCCGGCTTTTGCGCCAGCTCTTCCGCCGAATCCCACGACACGTCGCCGTCGCCGATCGCGAGGAGGAGCGCGACGTCCGACCACGTGTCGAGCTTCGTCTTCGCGTCGACGAAGTGCAGCTTCGCGGTCCCGAGGAGCGCGGGACGGTAGACGAGCCTGTCGCCCGCGGCGGGCGCGCCCTGCGGCTTCAGGAACGACTCGCGCACGCCTGCGGGAACCATGGGGCGGGACGTGGAAACAGAGGGGACAGCTTCCGAAACTCGCGGGGCCTTGACCGGCGCCATCAGCACCTGGATCTGCTTCTTGGTCAGCGGTCCGCGGAGATACGAGAGCGTCCACCGCGTCTCGAACAGCACCGGCGCGTCTTCGTGAACGTTGTTCATGAGGAAGACACGGTTGCCGAGGCCCGCAAGCGTCGCTTCCATCTTCTGCCGGTCGAAGCTCTTTCCTGCCGCGGTGGACGCCCCTTCGAGCCCCTCGATGACGCGCATCTTGTCGCGCTCGGTCTGGAGGCGGCCGAGAAACCACGTCCCCGCGTTCGAGAGCCCCTTGTAGTCGAGATCGACGGGGTTCTGCGTCGCGAGCACGCACCCGAGCCCGAACGCGCGCGCCTGCTTGAGGAGCGTCAGCATCGGCGCCTTCGCCGGCGGCGCGGCCGTCGGCGGGAAGAAGCCGAACACCTCGTCCATGTAGAAGAGCGCGCGGAGGCTGCTCGTGCCGGCCTGGCCGCGCATCCACGCGACGAGCTCGTTCAGGAGGAGCGTGACGAAGAACATCCGCTCCGCGTCGGAGAGGTGCGCGATGGAGAGGACGGAGATGCGGGGCTTGCCGCCTTCGGTCCAGAGCAGGCGCTGGATGTCGAGCGGCTCGCCGGTGAGCCACGCCTCGAAGCCGGGCGACGCGAGAAGGTTGTTGAGCGTGAGCGCCAGCTCGCCGCGATCCTTCGCCGGATAGAACGACTCGGTATCGACGACGCCGACGCGATCGAACGGCGGCTTCTGGATCGCCTGGATGAGCGCCGCGAGGTCGACATCTTTGCCCGCCTTCCAGGACGTCTCGACGATCTTCGAGAGCAGGATGTGCTCGCGGCTTCGCAGCGGATCGGCCGCGATGCCGAGGAGCGCGAGGAGTCCCGACACGGTCCCGTTGATCTTCTCGCGGAACGCGTCGTCGTCGCCGGTCACCGCGTCGCCGGGCGCGGCGAGCGAGCGCAGGATCGACAGCGGCAATCCCGCCGAGCTTCCCGGCGTGTAGATCGCCATGTCGACCGCGTCCTTGTACCGCTTGACGCGCGCGGCGTCCTCGCCCCAGCTCGCGAGCCCCTTCGTCCACTTCGCGGCGGCGTCGTCGGCCGACGTCCCCTCCTCGACCCAAGGGGCGAACTCTTGCGGAGAGAGATTCGGGAACGCGAGGAGCAGGTTCGCCAGGTCGCCCTTCGGATCGATCGCGATCGTCGGGATCCCGTCGATCGCCGCTTCTTCGATGACCCCGATGCCGAGTCCCGTCTTCCCGCTACCCGTCATCCCGACGATGACGCCGTGCGTCGTGAGGTCTTTGGACTCGTACAGTAAGGGGACAGTAACCGAGTTTTTCTTACCTGCATCCGACGCCGCTTCAACAGCAGGCCGGCCAAGATAGAAGACACCTAGCTTCTCGAAGTCTTGCATCCGCGCATTCTACTTTGCATCGATAACCATTAACTCCCGCGGCGATCGAGGATCGATGACGCCTGAGACCTCCTGGGCCGCCCGCCCTTGGTGGCGACCAGGACGCGACCCGTGACGGCCTCGACCTTGTGTACAAAGTCCGCGGAACCACACGGTCGGCCGTTCGCGGTGCATCGCCGGATGCTCTCGAGCTCCTCGGCGCAAACTCCCTCAGCGAGCCATGATTCCCAGTCTTCGATCGCACCCGGGAAAGGGCGCTCCGGATCCAAGACCGGATGGCCTCGATGGAGGGCATGCGCTTGAGCGCTGGACCACGCGAAGTCGACTGCGCGTGTTACGAAGCGAGCCCGGACCGGATTGAGCTCGATGTAACGCACGGCGGCCCAGAGGTGATGGTCGTCCATGGGACTCGAGAAGAAGCGATCGCCCCAGAGATGCCCTGTTCGTTGGATGCGCTTATTAATCCGGACAGCGTGACCGCGTTGCGTCTCACGCAGACACCCTGCCATTGATCGTTCATGATCGCCGACCACGATGAGGTGCACGTGATTGGGCATGAGGCAATACGCCCACACGCGCAGCCCGTGTTGCCGCGAATTCGCAGACAAGAGCGTGAGGTAGGCCGCACGATCTGAGTCATCAATAAAGACGGGGATGCCGTGGTTGCCACGGTGGGTCACGTGGTAAGGACATCCAGCCCAAGCAATCCTGGCAACGCGCGGCATAGGCTCTCCGCGGGGAGGGCGGGACTTCAGGATGATCGTCGAGAATGAATTCGGCGAGCGCTCACCGCCGCGTTGAAGCGGTTGCCGGACCAAAACCGAGACGACTCGCGGAGTCGAACTAGGTAAGAAAAACTCGGTTACTGTCCCCTCTTAGACGGGAGGCTTCAGCGCTCTGAGGACGATGGTCTCATCCACCACGAGCTTGTAGCCCTCGCCGTTCTTCTTGACGTCGGGCTGGGAGAACGGGTCGAACTCGTAGGGCTTGATGATGCGGCCCCAGACGGCCTTGAGCGCGCGCGCCCCGATGCGGCTCGACTTCGATGCTTCGTCGGCGACTTTGCGGACGGCGCCCTCGGTCACCTCGAGATCGATCTGGTACTTCTTGAAGAAGTTCTTCGACGCGTTGAAGACGGAGTCACGCGGCTCGGTGAAGATGCGCGACAGGATGCCGGCGTGAAGGTCTTCGAGAATGATGTTGTTGTCGAAGCGCGACAGGAACTGCGGCTGCATCCCGTAGTCGAAGAGGTCTTCCTGCTTGAACCAGTGGCGCAGCGTGAAGAACTCGCGGATCTGAACCTCGCCGTTCTCGTAGACGGTCTCGGTCGGGAGCTTCACCCGCGACATCGGCGACGTGACGCGACGGTAGACCATCTCGTAGAGCGTCTCGAACGCGCCGGCGCACAGGAACAGCATCTTCCCGGTGTCGACGTGGATCGCCGCCTTCTCGAGCTGCTTGTCCTTGTAGACCGTGACCGGGTAGAGGATGCGCTCGCCTTCGATCAGCGTCAGGAGACCCTGCTGGATGTTGATGCCGGTGACGTAAGGCTTGCCGCCCACGATCGACGAGATCTTGTCGATCTCGTCGATGCAGACGGTCGCGTGCTCCATGTAGTTGCCGATCTCCTCGGCCGACGCGCCCTCGCCGAGGATCTCCCGCGCGCGCTCCTCGAGCCGGGTGAGGAGGCGGTTCGGGTCGACCATCCCCTCGTCGGTCGCGAACTGGTTCGCGTTCATGATGCAGACGACCCGGTTCTCGTGGATCTCCTCGTGCGACTGGTAGAGGCGCTCCATCGCCCGCATGATCGTGGTCTTCCCGGTGCCGGAGTTCCCGATCATGAGGAGGTTGCCGTACTTCTCGCCGGCCAGATGCTTGAAGATCGCGACGGAGACGAACTTCAGGATGTCCTGCTGCCCGATGACGTCGGCTTGCAGGAACTCGTTGATCTCGACAGGCTTCATTCCCGGGTTCGCCCTTTCATGAGAAGCGTGCGCAAGCGGAGCATTATAAGCCTCGCCCCTTGCGCGGCGCCGTACGAACCCCGTTCCGATCGGCGGGAGCTGGCGGCGAGAGCCGCTCGAGCCAGGTTTGGGCCAATTCGAACGTCGATCCGGGGAGATCCCAATCGTGCTTGGGACGCTCGATGCGCCGATAGGCGGCGATCGCTTCGTCCCGCGCTCCGTATCGTTCTGCGAGCCGCCCGATGACGAGCCAGTCGACCCGTTCCAGCGACTTGCTCGCCCGGGCCGCGATCATCTTGACGAGCGTCTGCTGAGCATCGGCGAACCGCCCGACCTCGGCATACACGGCGGCCAGCGTGTGAAGGTTGATCGAGCTCGAGCGCGACGTCCGCAGCGCCGCGCGCTCTGCGTCGTCCACGAGGCGCGGGCTGTCGTCACCCCGGAAGAGCCCGATCCAAGCGAGCGAGTTGTAGTTGTTGTCATTGCCTTTCCCTTGGTCGACGAGCTGTCGCAACGCTCGATCCGCTTCTTCCCATCGCCGCTGTTGGTAGGCGATCCGATACTCGAGCCGCCGAGCGACGGTCTCCATCGCGTGATCCGCCTCTCGCGAGACGCACAGCGCCGCGAGCTCGTCGTACGCCTTCGCGATCAGGAGCCCGCTCCCGAGACGATCGAAGGCGTTCGTCGACGGGTGAGCTGCGAAGTAACGCCTCGCAAGCGGGAGGGCGTCCGTGGGGCGGCCCAGCGTCCAATAGGCTTCCTGCACGCCGTACTCGAGACGAAACTTCTCGTCGTCACTTCTTGCGCTGCCCGCGGCTTCCGTCAGGATGCGCAAGGAATTCTCGCCGTCGCGATAGCATCCGAGCGCCGCAGCCGCGCTCTTGAGGGCGGCCGCGTCCATCGTCCCTTCCGAGTTCCAGGCGGCCACGAATGGCGTGTCGTCCAAGAAGTCGGCATGCGCGCCGGGAAACTCATCGCGCGCCCAGGTCAACCACTGACGCGCGTCCTCGATGCGTCCGATGTCGAGCCGACGCAGCGCGACGATGCCAAGCGACTGCACGTCTTGTGACGTGCCCACGATCTTGAGAGCGCCGTTCTCGCGCTGCAAGAACCAGTCGATCGATTGCGCCGTTCCAGGAACCTGTAGCCGCATCGTGATCTTGTACCCGAGGTCGGGGTTCCCCTCTGTGTGCCACTCGAGTTGAGCCAAGGCCACGTCGACGACGCCGTCGGAGGTCATTCCCGACCCGGCCATGCCACGCATCGCGGCGGTGCGGTTCCGAAGTCCGTCGAGTGAAGGATCGGTGGCTGAACCCGCGAGCATCGGGGACACGTAGTCGAGGATCTTCACCGGATCATCTCCGGAAGCGATCTCGACGAAGAACCGTTTGAGGAAGGACTCCGCATCGTCGCCACTGAGATCCATCGTCTCGTGACGCCTGCATCGTGCGATCACGTCGGCGCGCCCCGGCGCCGAGGTGTCGCCCCCTGCGGCGGTCGAGGCCGCTCGCAGCAGAGCCGCCGACTCGGGATACCGCCTCAACTGCAACAGCAGGGTCGATGCCTTCACCAACGCGCTGTTCTTGTCAGTTCGGGTACCGGTGCGTCGGCCGGCCTCCGCGGTCGCATCGTCGATGCCGCTGCCGATTTCCGTCGCCGCTACGACCCAGGCGACGCGATCATCGACCGTGTCGGCATCGCTTGCCAGATCGCGGACCTCGGACCAACGGTCGGCTCGTGCCAACGCCACGAGCAGCGACTGGTCGTACGCCTTCGTATCGAGATCCTTCTTGAGGCCTTGCCAGACCGAGATGGCGTCCATCAGGCGGGCACGGCGGCCATATCGCTCACTCGTCTTAGGGTCGTACTCGAGAGCGACCGCCAGATTGCGCCGCGCCGTTTCGTCTTTCGGATCGAGCTCCATCGCCTTGCGCGCGGCACGCTCGGTCTCGGCGATATCGGCCCCGTTCTCGAACGGTCGGCCGATGAGGTCGTGTGAGTAGATGAAACTGTAGGTCACCCACGTGGTGGCGGATCCGGGTTCGAGCGTGACGGCCCGCCGCGCCTCGCTGCGTGCCGCTTCCCCGACGCCGCCTCGGAGGAATGCCGTGGCGAGCTGACTGTGATGTAACGCCTCTTTGGGATGAAGTTGGGCGAGGCGACTGTACTCGGCGATCGCGTCCCCAATACGCCCCTGTTGGAGCGCCTTGTAGCCGACTTGCTCCACGACGATCTGCACATCGTCGGACTTCTTCAGCTTGTCGATCCACGCGCGGACCTGCGCCAGCTCTTCCGTCGACCAGACGAGCCGATCTCCCGTGTCGAGCGTCGCCTGGAACTCGAGGACCCCGTCGTCGAGTTGACGGAAACGGCGCGTGAACCGGACGGGGCCCACGGTGGTGTCCTCGGTCTTCGGTGGCTCACCGGGCGCGAACCCGGGCGGCGGATGCACGCGGACTGTCCACACATCGACGAACGGATTTTCCAGGTGAAACGGCTGCGTGCGCGGCTTCGCCGCCTTGTCCGTCGCGTCGGTCGCCGTCGGCAGCTCGTCGCTCAGTCGAGAGACGAAGTCGGCTTGGGGGAATCGCGGACTCGATGCGTCCGCGAACGTCTGTCCAACCGGGCTCTCGACAGCTTCGTACGTCTCGACGAACGGTTGCGTGAGATCGCTCGGAGGCGTTCGGTGCGCGTCGCCCAGCGCCTTGGCCTTGAAGATGCGCTTGGCGTCCGCTTCAGTCTTTTTTCTCCAATCGGCCTCGCTGATGCTCCAATTCCGGCCGCGAGCCATCGCCTCCAGGACGCCGGTCGAACGGACCGTCTCCACGATCCGCGCGGGCCCGATCTCCCCCAAGTACAGATCCCGCGAGGTTTCGATACGGTTGCGCGCTGCGGTCGATTCGGGGATCCGCTCCATCCCGGGCGTCGACTTCGAGGCGACGAGAGCGAGGCGTCCGGCAACGCCGATCGGGAGATCGCCGACGCGGAAATTGTCCGCCGTGGCGTCGATCCAGAGCCGCGGGGTGCCTTCGACGACGACGATCGCATGATCGAAGACTTCGATCCCGGGAAGATCGGGGTCGGGATCGCGGCCGAGCCCCGTCGCGACGAGCGCCACATGAGCCTGGAGTCCGGCGCCCCGCAGCAGAGCGACGAGGAGCGTCGCCTTGTCCTTGCAATCACCGAATCGTCGCTTCGACGTCTCCGCGGGCGGCGCGGGCACGATCGTCGATTCGCGGAATTCGACGCCAGAATAACGCACGGTCGCGTGCAGCGCACGCACGATCGCCTCGATCCTCGCCTGCCCCGCAAGCCCCTTGCCCGCGCTCGCGAGGCCACCGACCTGTCCGCCGCCGATTTGCTTGTCCACGATATCGGAGTAGTCACCTGCGATACGCGGCCATCCAGCGCCCACCGACAGCTCGACGATGGGTGTCTCGTCCACGTCGAACGGCAGGGACTGTACCCTGTCGGGTAGCTTGGGAAGGGCTCCCATGCGGAACGTTTGCAGAACCCGGCCTTCGTGCTCGCTCTTCTCCATGGACACCGACGGCAGACACTTCGCTCGAGCCACGACGGCGAGGCCGGCCGGTGCGTCGATCGTCACCTTCGTATTCCGTACCGGAATCGAATCGCCGAAGACGAAGCTGTAGAAGTGGGATGGGATGAAGGGTGGAGTGCCCTCGACGATGGTCCACGTGAGCTCGACGACCGACCCGATCTCCACCGCCGGCAACGGCCCGGTGAGGACCCTGCGATCGGAGACGGTGGAGGACGAGTCGTCACCCAGCGGCTCGTCGCCGAGCGTCGCACCATCGAGGTCGTGCGCGACACCGTCGGCGGAGACGATCCGCGCCTTCACCTCCGGGCGCGACTCGTACCACGGTGCCCAACGCACGTTGACCCAGCTTCGGTCGTCGACACCGGACTGATCGAGAACGCGATAGAGAGCGTGGTATGTCTTCGTAAGACGTGCCGCGTCGTCGAATTGGAACGACATCTCCTCCAAGAGGATCTCGGCAGGGGCATCCGGTGCCGGACGTGCTCGAACCTTCGAGACGAGCGTCTCCGTGGCGACAGTGAACGGCGGCGCATCCAGCCACGGCTCATCGGGAGTCGCGGCACCGGCGACGGTCGTCGCGGTGAGCGCGATGACGACGGTCAGGAACATCTTCATGGCCTGGGGTCCCCGTAATGGTGACGACAGGGTAAGAGCCACCTCGGTCGCGGGTCAATTGGGTGGGGAAAATGATTGTCGCCCTGCGGAGTCGCGTTGGGCGGCTCTACTCCCGCCAATCCTTGTGCGCGACGAAGGCCGGAACCGATGGGTTCGCCGCCTCCCGTCGCGCGACCTGCTCGTGCAGCCATTGGTACCATTCGTAATAGGTCTCGCGGTTCCCCGTCTTGCGATACTCGTCGATGTAACGTCGCAACTTGCGCCCCGAGAGAATGAGGATGCCGCTGGAGAAATCCTCCACCATCTCGATGTCGATGTCGCGGCGGTAGACGAGGATCCCGAGGCTCTCGAACGTCCCGAAGAGGACGAGGATGCACTGCATCTTGTTTCCGAGGCGCTCCTCCAGCTCGCGCCGCGAGAGGTTTTCGGGAAGGTCGAAAACGATGTTGATCGCCTCCAGGAAGTCCGGGGTCCGGAACGAATGGAGCATCTGCAGGGCCGATTCGCGCGCGCGTTGGCGATTCATCAGGCGCAACTGCAGCAGGGCGAAGAACACACCGGTTACGATCGCCGTCGTCGAGATCATGCTGATGACGATCGGCAGGGTCATCGGGGCGTCACCCTGGGCACAGGCGGAGTCTAGTACGGGTGGCGCGAGGCCGTAAGGAAGCTCCGGGCTCAGAACCCGGACTTCTTGATCGTCTTCGTCCGAGGTCGCGCCGGGACAAGGCCGCCCCAACAGTTGGAGACGTCGAGCGCCATCGTGCCCGGAATGCGCACGGAGGCGACGGCCTCGTTCCCTCCGCAATCGGTGGCGGTTATGCGCAGCTCCGGATTGTCGAGCTGGTGCACGCCGCAGAGCGTCGCGATGCGGCAAACGTCGGCGCGGGTCACCGAGATCGTTTCGTCGTGGAGGATCCCGTCGCGATCGCCGTACGTGGCGCCGTCGAAGATGACGCACTCCTGAAGCGAGATCGTCTCGTGCACGACGTCGCCCGTAGCGCCGTCGGCATCGCTGCTTTGGAAGACGATCGGGATGGGGAGCGACATCGGGAGTGCCGGGCCGCCGCCCGCGGGCGTCAAGATCGTGACCGACGGCGGAACAGTGTCGATCGTGAAGTCGACGCTCGCGCTCACGCTGTGACCCGAGCTATCGCTCGCATGAAGCGTGACGTGATGATCGCCGTGGCTGAAATACGAGGGGCCCGGCGGCGGATCGTACGATTTCATTGCCATTCCATCGCAGGCGTCGACGAAGCTGTCGGTGATGGTGACCGGAAGCGCTGATGGGCCGAAACAGGCACCGGCCTGCGGCGAAAGGATCGAGCCTGCGGGCGGACGCGTGTCAGAGACGTCGACGGCGACCCCGTCGGTGGCGGTGGCTCCCGACGTGTCGGTGACCTCCAGTGTGACGAGGTAGAAGCCGGAGGGGAGGGCGGTGGTCAGGACGGGTCCCTCGCCGAGCAGCTCCTGCCCTTGCGTCCCGTACGCGAGGTACCAAGCGTAATGGGCGATGCCGTCCGAAGTTCCGGGGGTCGAATCGGGATCGGTCGAGCCGCGGCCGTCGAGCGTGAACGGAACTTCGCACTCCGCGACGATGTCGGGACCGGCGTTCGCCGCGGGAGGGCCGCACCCCGCGTCGTTGATCGCGATGTTCTCTTCCATGCTACGGCTGAAATCGCGGCAATCGATCGGCGGAGCGCTTCCGTCTCCGGAATTGCCTTCGACGCAGAGCTGGTACGCCCCGGGCTCGAGCGACCCGATCGGCACGCGCGCAGGAAGGGCACCCTGCGCGAACGGCACGGAGATCAGCTCGACGACTCCTCCGAGCAACGGGAGAACGAAGCTCTGCGAGAGGACGTTCGTGTAAGCCACGCACAAGTTGGTACCGCTGCACTGCTGCCCGGTCACGTCCAGCAAGCACAGCGGTGCCGGCCCGATGCCGGACACGCGCATCCAGCTCAAGTAGCTCGTGTCGCCGATCTTCTCCACGTGAAGGCTGTTCGGCGCCGTCGAGCTCCACGCCGCACCGATCGTCCCGGCGTCGTCGAAGACGATGCGCTGAGGTACCGGCTCGCAAGCGCAGAAGGAGGCGTCCGAGCGATCGGCGGGAACGGTACCGAGGAGCACGCCATTCAACGAGAATGAATAACTGTCGGTCTCGTCGGCGCACGTCGTCTGGAGCAGCTCGATCTCGATCCTCGAAGGCGGCCCCGCCGTAACCTTGCGCACGATGACGCGTCCGCTCTCCGACGGGTCGACGAGATCGACCGCCGCGTCGAGGCACGTCCCGCCGCTCGAGCTCACGCCGATACACGCCGCGCGTTCTCTCTGAGCCGGATTTGGCGTGTGTCGGCAAACGTCACAGGCGTCGCCGAAGCCGTCGCCGTCCGAGTCGGTCTGGTCGGGGCTCGCTACGAACGGGCAGTTATCAAGCGCATCGACGACGCCGTCCTGATCGGAATCCTCACAGGCGTCGCCGATCCCGTCCGGCTGCACGCGATCGGCCTGGTCGGCGTTGGCGACGGACGGGCAGTTGTCGCAAACGTCGCCGAGTCCATCGCCGTCGGCGTCGGCCTGGTCAGGGTTGTAGTCATGGATGCAGTCGTCGCAGGCGTCGCCGTCGCCGTCGCCGTCGACGTCGGACTGGTTGTTGGGCACTGACGGGCAGTTATCGCACTCGTCGCCGCGGCCATCGCCGTCGGCGTTGGCTTGGCTGGGGTTCCAGTAGAGCGGGCAGTTGTCGCAGGCGTCGCCGATTCCGTCGAAGTCGGCGTCGTGCTGACTGGCGGGAAGGTTCGGGCAGTTGTCGCACGCGTCCCCCACCCCATCGTGATCGCGATCTTCCTGACCAGGATTGGCGACGTAGGGACAGTTGTCGCAAGCGTCCGCGAGACCGTCGTGATCGTAGTCGAATCCTTGCGAGTTGGGGACGAGCGGACAGTCGTCGCACGCGTCGCCGGCGCCGTCGTGATCCTGGTTCGCCTGGCCGGGGTTCGCGACTGTGGGACAGTTGTCGCAAGCATCCCCCAGCCCATCCGCGTCGGTATCCACCTGATTCGGATTCACGACGCTCGGGCAATTGTCGCAAGCGTTGCCGACGCCGTCCGAATCGGCGTCCCGCTGATCGTTCGGGAGCGAGGGGCAGTTGTCGCAGGCATCGCCGCGCCCGTCGCCGTCCGAATCCGCCTGGCTCGGATTGGCGACGAAGGGGCAATTGTCGACCGGGCAGGTTTGCGACGGTGCACCCGCGGCGCCGAATCCATCGCCGTCGACGTCGACGCAGGTATCGCACGCGTCATCGATCCCGTCCTGATCGGCGTCCCAATTCGTCGGGAACGGGACCGTGGGACAGTTGTCGCACGCGTCGCCGAGCCCGTCGCCGTCGAGATCGGCCTGATCGGGATTCGCGACCAAAACGCAGTTGTCGACGTCGTCCGGCACCCCGTCGTGATCGATATCGGCCGCCGGCGGCAGGTACGCCGCGCCATCGCCGAACCGGCCGTCGGAGTGAGCCCAGCCACCCCAGACCAACAGCCTCGAGCCGGTCCAGACCATCGAGGCGTCGTCCCGCGGCATGAGAGGGTTCGGAGCGGAGCTTGTGAACCAGACGTTCTCAGCCGGGGAATAGAGGCGGGCCGGTGCCGAGGCGGTGTCCGAGCGCGGGAGGACGGCGAGAAGACGGCCCATCCAGGCTGGGTTGCCGTCCTGTGGCGCTCCGTCCGTCGCCGTCGGGGTCCACGTATCGGTCACCGGGTCATACCGCGCGTTCCCCGGCGGACCGTAAGTCCCGCAGGGTATGGAGCCGATCGCGAGGACCTGGCTTCCGGTCCAGACGACGCCCTGATAGGCGATCCACGCACCGTTTGTCGAGAGAGCTCGCCAGGCATCGGCCTCCGGGTCGTAAGCACCCCAGGTGCAACCGCTGGCGACGATCATCTCGTGTCCGGTCCACACGGCGGGAATGCGAAAACCGGCGGGCGGGCTTTGCGCCGTGTTGATCGGGGTCCACACGCGGAGTACGGGGTCGTAGCGCCCGCCGCCCGGCAGCTCGCTCCCCGAGATGTTGGCCCAGACGATCATTTCCCGCCCCGTCCAAACCGCGCTCGGGGGGTAGTCCAGCAGCGGGATCGTGCGGTCGGTTCCCATCGCAGTCCAAGCGTCCCTGGCCGGGTCGTAATGCCCGCCATTGTGAAAACCCGGCGGGTAAGAGTTGGTCGGCCGCCACACGAGCATCTCGGTCCCGGTCCAAAAGCCGACCTGTTGCGCGAGGGGATCGGGCGCGCCGTCGAGTGACGTCGGACTCCACGTGTCCGTCGCCGGCACGTAGCGCGCGCCGGTGTTCGTGCCGCGACCCAGGCCCTCGTCCGTGACATGACCGCCCCAGATGATCATCTCGGTGCCGGTCCAAACGGCGCTGTGCTCCGCTCTCGCGAGCGGGCTCGTGCCGCGGCCGGTCGACACCCAGCGGTCGGCGAAAGGGTCGTATCGTCCTCCCGTGTCGAGCGCTTGCTCGTACCCGTTGAGTGCGAAGTCGGTCCCGCCCCAGACGATCAACTCGTGTCCCGACCAAACGACGACCTGACCCCGCCGAAACTGTGGCGCGTTCACGATCGTCGATTGCCGCCAGGCGTCGGTGATCGGATCGTAGCGGTGGACGGCTGCGTCGAAGAGCCCGCCGTAGACGAGCATCTCGGTCCCGGTCCACACCGCCGTGTGACCCACCGGATTCTGGTTGTATTGGGTCGGGTAGGTGGTCATCGGCCGCCACTTGTCTTGCACCGGGTCGTAGCGGCCGCCGGAAGCCGGGTAGCTCGGGTAGAGCTCACCCCCGTAGACGATCGCCTCGCTTCCCGTCCAGACGATCGTGTGAGAGGCGCGCGCCGCGGGCGCTCCTTCCGTCGTCATCGTCGTCCAGCGATCCGCTTTCGGATCGTAGCGAGCTCCCGTGGCGAGGTAGTACGGCGACGAGCCTATCCCGCCCCAGACGATCATCTCGCTCCCGCTCCAGACCGCCGGCGCATCCTCGCGGAACTCGGGCTGGTTCTCCTCGGTCATCGGGGCCCAAGTTCCTCGTGCCGGATCGTAACGAGCGCCGCTCGCGTACGGTCCCCAGATCAACATCTCCTCGCCGGTCCACAGGGCGATGTGGCCTTGTCGCGGCGACGGCGCACCCTCCGTCGGAAGCGGCGTCCAAGTGTCGGTCGCCGGATCGTAGGCGGCGCCGGTGTTCGTCGTCGTTCCGTGCTCGTCGCCGCCGCCCCAGACGATCACCTTGGATCCCGTCCAAATCATCGACTCGCCACTGAGGCTTCGAGGGCTTCCCACGGTGGAGACCGGGCGCCATGTGTCCGTCGCGGGGTTGTAGATGTCGCCCGACACGTCGTAGGTCGTGCGACCCATCTGGTGGTAACCCCAGACGATCATCTCGCTACCGGTCCAGACACCGATCGACTGCCAGCGAAGCCTCGGCCGATCGAGCTTCATGGGCTCCCACCGATCGCCGAGATCCGGTGACGCGGCGCGGACGGAAGGAAGCGCGATCGGCGCGGACGAGGGAGGGTCGACTGGCTGAAGGTCGTTGCGCGTGGCCAGCCAAGCGTCGAGCGTGCGTTTTGGCCAGGAGACGGTCGCCACCACCGTCTTCCCGCCCGGGCCGATCGTCTCGACGCGAGCGACGAAACCGTCGTCTTCCTCGACGATCGGACTCAGGGCGGGCGCGGTCACGCCACTCTTCTCATCGAGCTGCACGGTGGCGCCAAGCTGCATCAGCTCCTCGATCGATCGGCGCTTCGCCACCGACTCTTCCGCGCGCTGCCTGCTTTCAGCGTTGAATCGTTCGTCGCGCGCGTACCAGTGGAGCGCGAGCCGCTCGACGAGGGCAGGGCGCGCGATCGTCTCCGCGATGAGCTCGGGATCGTTGCCCAGCGCGGCGAACATCTCTTGGAGCATCGCGGGGTCGCGGGAATTGCCCGCCATCCGGTCGAGCTCGGCCTGGAGTTGCCCCGCCGAGACCGGCCTGCCCCACACAACGTCGAGCGCGCGAGACAGCTTCAACGCGCGGACGACCTTTGCGCGGATCGCTGCTGCGGGCATAGCCGCGGAGAACGGAGGCCGTGGCGCCTTGTTCTCCTTCGGCCACTCGCGATGCTCCCAGCAAATCCGCTCGATCGCGGATTGGGCGGCGACGCGCTGGTCCATCGTGAGCGCGCTCGGCGCCGCCTGCGCGCGACCTGCGGCGACGGCGGTCGCAAGCACGCAGACGGCAAGCGTCGAGCGAAATCTCACCGAGGCTCCCCCTGAATCTCGCGACTCTATACGTCGATCAGGGACGGTTGCCAAGGGAACCAGGGACTCGGTTCGTCCGGTTTCGCACGAACGCGTGCTCGTACATCAGTTCGCCGTCACGCTGTCTCCTCCGCTCACGACGACCGGCGTTCGCCTCCGACCATCGACCTCGACGGTGTACGTCCCGGGCGGCATCTCGTGGCAGACGTAGTTAGAGGGAGCGTCCCTGCCTCCTTCGAGGCCGCAACGCGGCCAGCCGAGGCCGTAGGGAAGGTTCCAGGTCGCTCCCTGGTCGTCGAAGATGCGAACGCTCCGGTCGCCCGGGGATAGCGGGACCACGAGCCTCCCTGCGCGAGGCACCGAGAGCGTTACCGTGAGCTCGCCGGACTCCGGAACGTCGACGGCGGTCCGCGCAAAGCCCGCGTCGTCGGCACGGAAGGCGATGACGGCGGGCCCGGGCTTGAAAGTCTGGCAGACACTCTCACCCGCGATCGGCTCGCCACTCGCGACGGACCTTTCCTGGATGCAATAAAGAGCACCGGCAACCAGGGGGGGCATAGTGTCGAGGATCACGCGAACCGTGGGCGGCCCGCCCGGCGCCAGCTCGGCGATGAGATCGGCGGTGCCCGGGACAACGTCGACGGAGCGCTTCCATAGCGCGAATCCCATCGCCTCAACCGAGAGGTCGTGCGCGCCGTCCTTTACGAGCGTGAGGACCGCGACGCCGTCATCGCCGGTGACGGTGCTCTGACACCCGCCTTTGCACGTGCTCGTCTCCCACCCGAGGTCTTGGTCGCCGCCGGACATCCCCGCGCTCCCGAATTCGAGTACTCCGCTCGGCATCGCCTCGACGTCGGCGCCCGCGATCGGTTTGCGCGAGACGCGATCGCGCACGAGAACACGCAGTCTGCGCTCGACGATCTCGAGATCGGCGCCGACGTCTCCGGTCTCGGGAACCTCGATGCGCCGCTCCGCGCGACCTTCGGCCGAAACCGCGCTGACGATGACGGGCCCCGGCGCGACGTCGTCGATGGCGTAGGCGCCGCCGACGTCGGTGCGCACGCCCGCCGAGACCGTCGCCGCGCCTTGGCTCCCGCTCGCGATCGCCACGATCGCCTGCGCCGACGGCCGGCCGCCGGCGGTCACGCGCCCGGAGACTCGCGACCCCGCGTCGAACTCCACCTCGGTGGTCGTGCCGGCGGCGAGCTCGACTTGTTTTTCCCTGCTGAAACCGAGCTCGACCGTGCACCGGCCCGCTGCGAGGTGCTCGACGAGAACGCTTCGGCCCAGACCGGGACGCACGCGAGGAATGCCGATCGCATCGACGACCATGAGTGGCGACGAGGACCGCGTCTTGATCATGAGCCGGGCCTCGGGCTGGAGCGTAACGACGGTGGGCGATATCGAGGGTGCGGCCCGCGCGGCAGCAAAGCCCGGAGCGGTCGCGACGACGATGGCGCCTTCCTTGTTGGGGGCGGCGAGCCGGAACGTCCCGTCGTCTCCCGACCGGGTCGAGGCGATCGCTCCGGCCTCCGGGGGATCGCCGAGCACGTTGCGGACGAGAACGACCGAAGCGCCGGCGATGGGGACGCCGCTCGAGTCGACGACGGTGCCTTGGATCTCGTCGGGATCGTGGAGGGCGAGGGTGATCTCGCCGGATCGTTCGCCGACCCGCACGATGTCGGAAATCGCGCTGGAAGCCTCGGCTTGCAAGAGCACGACCTCGTCGGGTAACGAGCTCAGCGAGAAGGATCCGTCCCCGTCGCTGCTGACGGTGTCGAGGGGCTCGCCGTGAACCGACGACGCCTTCACGGTCGCCGCGACGCCGTTTCCGGCCGGGCCGACGACACGGCCCCGCACCGGTTGGGCCCGCGCTAGCGTGACCTCCTCGTCGCCGCCGGGAGAGACGCCCGTCCGGCTCTTGCGGACGAAGCCGGGCGCTTCGACGGACAAGGCGACACGACCCGACGAGGGAAGACCCGTGAGGACGCAGACGCCGTCTGCAGCCGTCTTCGTTCGGCGCTTGATGATGAGGCCCACCCGGCTCTCGGCGACGACCGTCGCTCCCTCGACCGGGGAACGCTGATCGTCGCGAACCGTGACCCGTAGCGTCGCGCCGCGCGTGACGCGGACTTCGCCGAGATCGACGAGAGCGGTACCCGACGAGGCGGTGACGTTCAGCCGGGTCGGGAGCGCATCGACGGGACGCAAGTCGATCACCGCCGAGTCGGAAGCGAACGGCCCCATAACGACGCGTCCCTCCGCGTCGCAGCGCCCTTCAGCCCCGGGCGCGATGCGCCGATCGGCGGCGTCGGCGAGGTCGAGAAGCGCTCGGCAGGCAACGGGACGGCCCTCCTGATCGAGGACGCGGGCCGTCGCCCGATGGGGCGCCTTTGGGACGAGACGCATGTCCGGAGCGGCCGGCGCGAAGGCGATGCCTCTGGGATCGTCCCATCCCCCGGCCACGACGATCGCGTCGGCCTCCGGGTCGAGGGCGAGCCGGAAGGACCCGTCGTCGCGGGACACGACGTCCTTCGAATTGCCGTCACAGCGCCACCCGAGTCCCTCCGCTGCGTCGACGCGGATGGGAACCGCTCTTCTCGGCTTTCCGGCTTCGTCGACGACGCGGCCTTCGACACGGTTCGGCTCACGCCACGGGATGAACACCGTTTCGGGCCGCGGTTTGGGGAACGATAGCGTCGCGTGGCAGCGCCAGGAGCCGTCGGCGCGAGCCGCCTCGACGACGTAGCGCCCGGGCGGCAGCGGCGGAACAGGACCGGGCGATTGCCACGCAGGCGCCTTGGCGCCTTCGGGAGTGATCGTGACGCGGAGCGTGCCGCCCACGCCCTTGGGAAGCTCGGTCGTGAGGCGCACCGCGGGGCGAAGGGCGCACGGCGAACCGGCCGGCGCCTCGCCGGCGAGCCAGAGGCGGGACTCGCAGCGCACGCGCCGGCATCCGTCGGACACCGCCGATGACGGCGGATCGGCGCACGTCACCACGACCGACGGGTCCGGCGATCCGTCAGGGGTCGTCACCAAAGCCCCCCCCGCGGTCGCGATGGAGGTGACGACACCGAGCGCCAGGGCGAGAGCGGCACGTCCGTTCGTCATCGCGTCACCAGAGAGGATACGGCCGGTCCGGCGGCACCGGATCGACCTCTTCATGGTCGAGCACGCATTGGCATCCGCCGTCGCAGTTGCAGCACGCGAAAAACCCCGATCGGCAGGTCACGGAGCAAGACTTCGTGTAGAAGGTGAAGATCACGTGACACGAGATCTGGCACGAGTCGGCGAAGATCCCACCTGATTCGCAGGCGACCATCTGTTGCATCTCCGTTTCCGGCGGAGCGAGCAATGTCGCCGGCCCATCTGCGGCGAATGCCGCAAGGGCGAGGACCACGGCGCTCACCATGCGCGCACCGGGGTGAACGGCTCTTCCGGATGCTCGGTGAGGCACACGCACTTCGCATCGTGGCCGCCTCCGGGGTTCTGGCAGCACGCGTAGAACCCGGTGGTGCAGCTGATCCCGCAGCTCGAGGTGGTGCCGAACCCGCTGACGCTGATCGTCACCTTCGTCTCGCACGAGGTCGCGCCCACACCCCCCGAATCGCACGCGACCATCGCGGGAGCCGATGCGGCCTCGGCCGCCGGACCGCCGCATCGGGGTGGGGATCCCGGCGGCGGCAATGCCTCGGCGGCCTGTGCGGCACCGGCCAGCCCCAACAAGGCGAGCGGCAAGACGAGCCGAAGGCGAGCCCTGTGACGGTGATTGCGGAGCATGGAATCCTCTTCCGGGAGGCGGGACGGGCCGTGCGGCCCTCGGACCGATGCAGATCCTACCGCCGGCCTGGGCCGTACGCCGCCCTCTTGGTCGCGAACACGGTTACCGGTTCACAACTTCGGGTTCCGTATAAAGTACCGGCGGCGCGGGAAGAGACACGGGGGTAAGAGGCTCATGATCGGACCGGCTCTGCTGCTGGCGTTGAAGTCGTTCACCGTCGACGACCTGTGGACGTTATCTCGCGTCGGCGCTCCGGCGCTCTCTCCGGACGGTGCCTGGATCGCCGTCTCAGTCGGCGTCCCCAACGTCGAGAAGAACACGATCAACACCGATCTGTGGCTCGTGCCATCGAACGGGAGCGCGCCTCCCCGTCGTCTCACCTGGAACGAGGGCGCCGACGGGAGCCCGGTGTTCAGCCCCGACGGCAAGCGCCTCGCATTCGTGTCGAAGCGCGGCGACGCGCCGCCGCAGCTCTACATCCTCCCGCTCGGGGGCGGCGATGCCGAGCGCATCACCGACCTTCCGGTCGGCGTCGACGACCCGAAGTGGTTCCCCGACGGGCAGGCGATCGCCTTCGTTGCCTCGACGTGGCCCGACCTGAACGCGGACTTCCCGGCGGTGAAGAAGCGGCTCGACGCGGCCGAGAAGGACAAGGTCAAGGCGAAGGTCTCGGAGAGCCGGCTCTGGCGTTACTGGGACCACTACCTGACCGACGGCGAGTACCCGCACCTCTTCCGGGTCGAGCTGAAATCGCGCGAGGTCATCGACCTCACCCCCGGCTCGGCGCGCTACTTCGGCCTCATGGAGATCGGCGGCGCGTACGACATCGCTCCCGACGGCCAGGAGATCGTGTTCTCGGCGAATGCCACGGCGCCGCCCTACCAGACGTTGAACTACGACCTGTTCATGACACGGCCCGGCGGCTCGCCGCAGGACATCACGAAGGACAACCCCGGAGACGACCTCCGTCCCCGTTACACCGCCGACGGCCGGTCGATCGTCTACGGGCGCCAGACCCGCCCGGAGATCGACTCCGATTTCACGCATCTCATGAGGCTCGACCGGCGGTCGGGGAAAGCGGCCGAGATCGCCCCCAAGTTCGACGCGTCGGCGGAAGGCTGGGCGGTCGCGGGCGACGGGCTCGTCTACTTCCACGCGCAGCAGCACGGCAAGGTGCCGCTCTTCGCCGTGCCGGTCGCAGGCGGCATGCCGCGCGTGGTCGTCCGCGGCACGACCGGAGGCGTCGCCGTCGCGAAGAAGGGCGGGCTCCTCGTCTTCACGAAGGACTCGATCCTCGCTCCCCCCGAGATCTGGCGGGCGAAGCCGGATGGCGGCGGTCTCGCCTCGGTGACGCAATTCAACGACGCGAAGCTCGCCGAGTTCGACCTCGGCACCGTCAGCGACGTCACGATCAAGGGCGCGGGCAACGACGACGTCCAGATGTTCGTCGTGTATCCGCCGGGATTCGACCCGAAGGAGACGCCCGGCCGTCCGCTCGTCCAGCTCATTCACGGAGGACCGTTCGGCGCGTTCAACGACGGGTGGAGCTTCCGTTGGAACCCGCTGCTCTTCGCCGCGCGCGGCTACGTGTGCGCGCTCGTCAACTTCCACGGCTCGTCGGGCGCGGGCCAGGCGTTCGCCGACTCGATCCTCGGCGCGCCGGGCGACAAGCCGTTCACCGACATCATGAAGGCGACCGACGCGGTGCTCGGGCACGGCGGCGTCGACGAGAGCCGCATGGCGGCGGCCGGCGGATCGTACGGCGGTTACCTGACGGCCTGGATCCTGGGCCACACCGACCGGTTCAAGGCGCTCGTCGTCCACTCGGGACCCTACGACCTCCTGGGCCAGTTCGGCTCGGACGCCACGTGGGGGCGGTCGAAGAACTACGGGGCGGAGCCCTGGGTCGATCCGTCGAAGATCGAGGAGTCGTCGCCGAACCGGTTCGCGGCGAACTTCAAGACGCCGACCCTCGTGCTCCACGGCGAGAAGGACTACCGCGTCCCCTACGCCCAGGGTCTCGAGCTGTACGGCGTCCTGACGGCAAAGGGGGTCCCGGCGCGGATCGTGGTTTTTCCGGACGAGAACCACTGGATCCTGAAGGCGAAGAGCGCCTCGGTCTGGTACGGGGAGGTGCTCGGGTGGCTCGATCGCTGGCTCGGCAAGAAGTCCGAGGCGCGCTAATCTAGGCGGCCATGCGCCGCGCGCTCGCCGTCCTTGCCCTCGTCACGTGCGCCTGCGGCGGTTCCGGGAAGGCGCCGGCGGGCAAACCGAACCTCGTCCTCGTCACCCTCGACACGACGCGCGCCGACCACCTCGGATGCTACGGCGATGCGCGCGCCGCGACGCCGAACATCGACCGGATCGCCGCCGAGGGCGCTCTCTTCGAGCAGGCGATCGCCGTCGCGCCCCTCACGCTCCCATCGCACGCCTCGCTCATGACCGGGCTCTACCCGCCGCGCCACGGCGTCCGCGACAACGCGGACTTCCGGCTTCCCGACCGCGAGACGACGCTCGCCGAGCAGCTCCATGGGCAGGGGTACAAGACCGCCGCGTCGGTCGGCACCTACATCCTCTCGTCCGTGTCCGGCCTCGGCAAGGGGTTCGACAGCTACGACCAGCCGAAGCTCCGGCCGCGGATCGCGGGCGGCGAGTCGTCGGTGCTGTACGAGCCGATCGTCGAGCGGCCGGCGGCCGAGGTGGTGAACGACGCGCTCGCTTCGATCGAGCGGATGAAGGACGGGCCGTTCTTCCTCTGGATCCACCTCTACGATCCGCACGAGCCGTACACGCCGCCGCCGCCGTTCCGCGAGCGGTTCGCGAGCGCCCCTTACGACGGCGAGATCGCCTCGGCCGATGCCGAGCTGGGGCGTGTCTTTGAAATGCTGCGCTCCGGCGGGCTCATGGACCGCACGATCATCGCCATCACCGCGGACCACGGCGAGAGCCTCGGCGAGCACGGCGAGGACACGCACGGCCTCTTCGTGTACGACAGCACCCTCCACGTCCCGCTCATCCTCCGCGCGGCGGGCCGGATCAAGGCCGGCACGCGCTATCCCGGCCTCGTGTCGGGGGTCGATCTCACGCCGACGCTCCTCGATCTTCTCGGCGCCCCGCCGATCCCCGCCGCCGAGGGACGGAGCGTGGCGCCGGCGCTCGGTGGCGGGCGCATGGACGAGCGCGCTCCGGTCTACGCCGAGTCGCTCTACGGCGAGCGTGCGTACGGCTGGGCGCCGCTCCATGCGCTGCGGTCGGCGCGCGAGAAGTACATCGACGCGCCGGAGGCGGAGCGTTACGACCTCGCGCGCGATCCCGCGGAGTCGACCAACCTCGCCTCGTCGGGCGACGGCGGATGGGGCGAGAGGCTGATCGACGCCGTGAAGGCGATGGGGCCGGCCGATCCGTCCGCCGTGGCGATGATGCCGGGGGAGCAGCGCGATCGCATCGCGAGCCTGGGCTACGTGTCGGCAGGTGCCCCGGGCCTGGCACGGCGCGATCGGCCTGATCCGAAGAAGCTCATCACGGTGAGCAACCTCTATCAGCAGGCCCAGCAGGCGGTCGGACGCGGCGATCGCGCCTACGCGTCGCAGCTCTTGACGCGAGCGCTGGCGAAGGACCCGGACAACCCGGCCGCCGCATCGCTCATGGGATCGCTGCGGTTCGCCCAGGACGCCAAGGGAGCGATCGCACAGCTTCGCGCCGCCGCCGCGGCATCGCCGGACAACTTCGAATACCAGTGGAACCTCGGCAACGCCCTCTTCGTCGACCGGCAGTACGAGGCGGCGGCCACCGCCTATCGCGCCGCGAGCGCGATCCGTCCGGCATCGGGAGACGTCCACTACGCGCTCGGCAACGTGCTCGCCGCCGGCGGCGACCTCGCCGGCGCGATCGCGGAGTACAACGTCGCGGTCAAGCGCGGCCTCAGGACCCCTCCCGTCATCGCGGCGCTCGGGACGGCGGAGATCGCGAACGGCGATGCCGCGGGCGGCGAGAAGCACCTGCGTGCGGCGCTCGAAGCCGACCCCAAGCTCGCCGACGGATGGAACCAGCTCGGCGTCTTCCTCGACCGCACGGGCCGGCGCGACGAGGCGGAGAGCGCCTTCTCGAAGGCGCTGGCCGTCCAGCCCGACCACGCGGACGCGCTCTTCAATCGCGCCAAGCTCGAGCTCATGGCAAAGCGCACCCCCGACGCCCGTCGCGACGTCGACGCGCTGCTGCGGGCGCACCCGGACTACGCGCCTGCGCGATTCATCGAAGCGCACGTGTGTGCAGCGGAAGGGAATCCGGAAAAGGCGCGTGAAGCGATCCAGGCTTTCCTGTCGCTGCCGGGAACCGACCCCAGGATGAGAGACGCCGCCGAACGCCTGAAGTCGAAGCTCACGCCGTAAAAGAAAACGGCCGCCCCTTCCGGAGCGGCCGTTTCCGACGCAAAAGACCTGTTCTTACTGCAGCGGCGGGTTGTCGCAGCTGCTCACGTGAATCTGCAGGTTGCCGCTGTTGATCGGCGTCACGTCGCGCTCGAGCCCTCCACCGTTGTCGCTGTCGAGGAGGATGATCGTCGAGCCGAGCGGATCGAACTGGTTCGTGTAGACGCGCAGGAAGTAGCGGTCGATGAGCGCCCCGGCGTTGGCGCCGTTGCTGCCGGGCTCGTTCCGGTCTTCGACGCGCGCGTAGAAGAAGACGTGATCGTTGTTGTACTTGTTGCCCTGGAGCCCGTGGACCCAGCCGGTGCCGTCATATTCGATGTAATTGAACGGCGTCTTCGGCGAGGTGGAGCCGGGCGGGATGCCGGGCACGTTTCCGCAGCTCACGTTCGGGATCGTCGTCCCGTGGAAGTGGAGCTTGCGGCTGCGATCGACGTGGTTCCAGTCGCCGCCGGCGCCGGCCGTCGCACTGCAACCCGGATGGACGTTGCCGCCGAAGGTGATCTTGGTGCCCTTGGTCGCGAGGTAGGAGTTCGTCAGCGGCTCGTAGACCGTCCCGCCGCCCGTCATCCAGCACTGTCCGGCCTGGCATGCGTCGCTCTGGATCAGCCAATCCGCTTGGGTTTCCTGATCGGTGGAGGAGACGCAGAAGTCGAGCGTATTCGAGGCGGGTACGAGGACCGCGCCTCCCGCCGGCAACGAAGACGTGTCGATCGTGGCGTGGTAGCAATCGGGATGGTCCTGGAGGCTCATCAAGTAGTAACCGTTAGCGTCGGTCACATCCGTATCGCTCCACGTTCCGGCGACGTTCTGCACCGTGACGACGATGCCCGCGACGCCGAGATCCTGTCCGTCGAGCTGACCGTTGTGATTGCCGTCGCAGCGGACATATCCGTCGAACGGACAGGCGAGCGCCGCCGACCCCGCCACCGCGGCCATGAAGATCATGCTGAGACCTATGCGCACTGCTCTCACGGGTAACCCCCCTCTTCTTCCGTGCCCTGACGGGCGACGCTTCGTTGGATTCGATCGTGCTGACACCCCGAGTTCAAAGAGGAAGTACTGCCAAATTTCATGAAGAGCTGAGGCCGTTCGAAAAAAAGTGCGGCGGCGTATGACTTTCTAAGAATCGGCATCCGGAATTTCCGGAAGACGTTGACGGCGACCCGGCGCATAAGAAAACGGCCGCCCCTTCCGGAGCGGCCGCTGTGAACTGTCGACTGTGAACGGGCCTAGGGACAGGTGGCCGTGTTGCTCCTCGCGGTGAACCCGCACTGACCGGAAGCTGCGCCGCCGTTGCGCTCACCGCCCGCGACGCCGGGCCCCCAGCTTCCCTCGGTCACACCCGCGTCGTCCGAGACGACGACGTACCAGAGACTGCCGGCGGGGACGTTGCTCCACGTGGAGGAGCCCGCCGTGTTGAGGGCGCACAGCGAGCCGCCGAGCGCATAGGTCGAGACGGTCGCGAGATTCCCGTAGAGCATGTGATAGCCGGTCGACGCGCACCCCGCGTCATCCCACGAGAGGAAGATCGTCGTGCCGTTCGTGTTCCCGCGCGCGCCGAAGAGGCGGTTCACCGGCTTCTCGGCCGCGGGGCAGGCGACCATGGTGCAGCCTCCCGACACTTGCCCGATCGTGTGGCTGAAGGTGCTGACCCAGGAGCCCTCGTTCGTCTTGACGGTGAGGAGGAACGAGACGCTCGAACCGCACGTCAGGCTCGACGACAGCTTGACCGTGAAATTCGGCGCGTTCGAATCCGCGTTCGTCCCCGCCGGAATGTTCGGGTAGGTCGCCGTTCCGCTCACGATCGTCACTCCGGGACTCGTCGCCGTCAGGACCGCGGAAACGCCGGTGACTCCGCTCGTTCCGTCGCTGGCGACGTTGATCTTGAACGTCTCCTGCTCACCCGGCTCCCAGACCCCGTTGCCGTTGCCTCCGCCGGTGTTGCACGAGTCGATCGTCGTCGTGTTCGTGTTGTACCGCGCGTGCGACGCGCACGCCGTCTGCGGGTAGGTGAGATTCAGGGTCCAGTTGTTGATCATCCCCACGTCGCCGGCATTGAGGTCCCTGACGAACAGCCGCCACGCCCCGAGCGCGTTCTTTCCGTTGAAAGCGGAGAGCGGGTTGTCGGGCTTGTAGCTGCCGGTGAACGGCGGGAGCCCCAGCGCGATGGCCGTCGTCGCGGCATCGTCGAAGACGGTGTTCGTGTAGTTGTTGCCGCTTCCCCCGTTCCGGTTCGACAGGATGACGTCGGTGCTGTCCGGCCCGATGAGATGGATTTCCAGGTCGTTGTCGTACGTGTGCGTCAGCGAGCCGATCGTGACGTTCACGTCCAGGATCGACTTGTTGTCGGGAACGTTGACGGTCGCGCTCGCCCCGGTGGTGCTGTTGTCGGGGATCGAGACGGGCGGTCCGGGGTAGTTGTAGTTCGGCTGCACGTTGTCGAGGGTCGTGAAGAAATAAAAGCCGCCCGCGTTGTTGGCGACGGTCGCGTTCGCTGCGGCGTCCGCCGAGGTCACCGCGTAGTCGTACGTCGAGCACGGCGAGAGACCGGTGATCGGAATGCTGTGGCTCGTGGTGAGCGTGGGGTTGACGGGCGTGACGATTCCCGGAGGCGGCGGCGCCGCCCCATAGGTCACGCTGCCGTCGGTCGACTCGTTCGTCGTCCAGGTCACGGACACGGTCTGGCCGGTGATGTTGACGGTCTGGACGTTCGAGATCGACGGCGCGGCGCAATCGATCGGCACGACCTTGTTCACCGTGACGTTGGGCGTTCCGCAGGCCGAGGCGTCGAGGTAGCTGAAGGTCACCGTCCCGCCGTTCGCGACCGAGATCTTCCCGTCGCCGTGCACCGGGGCACCGCCGTACGTCGGGAACGATCCGACGAAGGTTCCGGACCCCGCCGGGCTCTCGGTGAGCGTGATGTTCTCCGCGGTCGTCTCCACCGTCGAATTGACCGTGATCGTCTGGGTGCCGGCGTTCTTGAGATCGCTGTCGGCGAGCACGACGTTCATCGTCGAGGCGCAGCCGTAGGCGTTGCGATCGGGGGTGATCGTCGCCGCGCAGGTCGCGCAGTTGTAGCAGACGAGCGCGAAGTCCTGGTCGGTCGCGTCACCGGTGCCGGGGACGCCGTCACCCGCGATGTTGAAACCGGTCACGGTGAGCGTCACCGGTCCGGACGTGCCCGCGGGAAGGAAGACCGACTCCACGTTGTTGGCGGGATCGGGCGCGCCGCCCGTCACGCTGTACTGCCCGGAGAAGACGTTTCCGTTGTAGATCGTGCCGTTGACGTTCGCCTGCAAGTCGAGGTTGTTGACCTGTGGGCTGGTCCCGATCGAGCCGGGGGCGTCGGTGTAGGCCATGACGATGCGCACCGGCTTCGTGGGATCGGCGACGGTGCCGTGGAAGACCCACTGCTGTCCGCTGTTGTCGAGGATGACCGACTGATCGAGCAGGAAGCGCGACGTCGTGTCGAAAGCCATGTCGAGGTTGGGCATCCCCGTCCCCTGGGAATTGCTGGGCAGCGTGTCGTTGGCGCCGGCGCCGGTCAGGTAGGTCGTGTGCGCCATCAAATAGGCCTTCGAGAGCGCCGGGCTCGGGATCGCCGACAGGTAGTGCGTCTGGAGCCAGCGGTATTCGAGCGATGCGGCGCCGGACACCGCCGGTGCGGCGATGCTGGTCCCCGAGGACGCGGCGAAGACGTGCTGGTTCCCCTGCGTCGGCATGTACGGATCGCAGACGTCCAGGCCGGTATAGCCGGGGTCGGGGCTGGCGGTCCCCTGGACGTGGGTGCCGGGGGCGACCAGGTCGGGCTTCGCTCGCCCGCCCGGGGACGGGCCGCGGCTCGACGTCGCCGCGATGTCCATGGCGTTATCCGCGTCCGTGGTGGTCACGTTGCAACCGTCGGTCCATCCCGTCCGGAAGTTCTCGGACGCGCCGACGGCGATCACGTTCTTTCCGTTGCTGGGAGATCCGACGGTCGTCGGTCCGGGACCGACGTTTCCGGCGGAGAAGACGAACAGATACTGCTGGTTCCCCGCCGTGCCCGGAAGCGCGTCGCGCGTGCGGGCGTCGTAGGTTTGCGAGGCGGCGTCGTACGTGTCGGAGCACCCCTCGCAGCTCCACGAGTTGTTGCTGATGCGCGCGCCGCTGTTGTAGGTCGCGGCGATGACCCCCGAGTCGTTGCCGCCGCAGTTGGGGACGCTGTAGCCCCCGGTGTTGGTGAAGATCTTGGTCATTCCCATCCGGCCGTACGGGTTCACGCCCATGCCGAGCTGGTAGCCGTTCGAGTCCCGGTAAGGACTCCCGGAGCGCACGTCGTAGCCGCCGATGACGCTCGCGTTGATGTGGCCGTGACCGCCGAGACTGTTGCCGGAAGTCTCCGTCGAGCAGTTGCCGATGAACGACAGGCGCGTCGTCACACCGTCCGCGAGCTTCGTGAGCGTCGGGTCGCCGGCGCCGTTCGTCACGGAGCCGTTCCCGACCCCGTCGTCGGACAGGCCGACGATCGGGTAGAGGGTCGGGTCGTTCGAGAAGCCCTTGCCGTCGAGGAACGCCTTGTAACCCGTCGCCGAGGGTCCGGTCTTTGCGGCGTTGAGATGACCGCCGACGAGCTGGTCCTGGACCTCGTCGTCGCGCGTGATCGCCAGGCGCTCGCCGACCCAGGTCACGTCCGGCAGAGCGGAGAGGCCCGCGATGCGCGAGAGGGGCACGGTCATGTGGAGGTTGCGGTAGGTGAGCACCGACTCCCACTCGGAGTCGATCGAGGCCGCGGCGGACTCGATCGCCTGGACGGTCGCGGCGTTCGTTTCGGCCTGGACGATCTGGATGACGACCGGCACGAGGCGATCCTGCGTGACGGGCTGCGAGAGCGGCCCTCGAAGGGTCGGGCCGAGCTTGAAGTAAGGATGGTACGAACCGCTGTACTGGAGAAACGCCTTCTCGGCGGCGAAGCGATCGAGGATCTGACGTCCCTCGGCGTCCGCCAAGACCAGGTACGCGTTGCTCTCGATGTACTGGACCGGACGAATGCCGGCGGCCGACAGCTCGTCGAGCCACTCCTGCTTCACCGGGCCGACGAACTGAACGAGCTGGAGCGCGCGGCCCGCGGCCGGTCCCGCGGTCAGCGCCGGCGGGATCTTGATGACCGCGGAGCGCGTATCGAGACGGTAGGCGTCGAGCTGGATGACGTCCATGTCGTCGCGGACGGCGATCTTCTCGCGGCGATCGCCCGAGAGCCCCGCGTACGCCGCATCGGAGATCTCGTAGACGCGGTAGGAGCCGTAGTCGGCAATGACTTTCAGGCCCTGCGCTCGCTCGTCCAGCAGTCCCGGCGGCGCGACGATCTTGTGAACGCCTTCGGCCGCCCGCGCGGACGCAGAGATCCAGACGAGGAGAGGGATCAAGAGCAAGACGCGACCCTTGGTCATCGACAAACCCCCGACAATCCGGAATTCAGTTCTCCCGCAACCGCTGGAATTTACGGTGTACCGCCCGGATCGTGTGGGAAAAGCTGCGTAACCGTCCGCAGCAGCCGGCCGGCAAAAAACGTCGTCTTCGCGGTCCGATAAACAGAACGGCCGCCTAACGAGAGGCGGCCGTCCCCCTGACATGGATGAACCGTCCTACGCCTTGCCGGTCTGGATCCTCATCCCATAGAACGACCGCCAGACGAAGACGACCGAGACGGCGAGGAAGGCCGCCGCGAGGACGTGCGTCAGCATCAGGTTCTGGGAGCTGACGCTCACGGCCAGCTCGACGGCCAAGAGGCCGAAGAGGGTCGTGAACTTGATGATCGGGTTCATGGCGACCGACGACGTGTCCTTGAAGGGGTCGCCGACGGTGTCGCCGACGACGGTCGCCGCGTGGAGCTCGGTCCCCTTCTCCTTGAGCTCGACCTCGACGATCTTCTTCGCGTTGTCCCAGGCGCCGCCGGCGTTCGCCATGAAGATCGCCTGATAGAGGCCGAAGAGCGCGATCGAGATCAGGTAGCCGATGAAGAAGTACGGCTCGACGAAGGCGAAGGCGAGGGTCGCGAAGAAGACCGCCAGGAAGATGTTGAACATCCCCTTCTGCGCGTACTGCGTGCAGATCTCGACGACCTTCTTCGAGTCGGCCACCGAGGCCTTCGTGGCCCCTTCGAGCTTGATGTTCCGCTTGATGAACTCGACCGCCCGGTAGGCGCCGGTGGTCACCGCCTGGATGGACGCGCCGGTGAACCAGTAGATCATCGCCCCGCCCGAGATGAGGCCGAGCAGGAACGGCGGGTGGAGCATCGAGAGCTTCTCGAGGTTCTCCGTGAGGCCGTGGGTGAGCGCGACGATGATCGAGAAGATCATCGTGGTCGCGCCGACGACCGCCGTGCCGATGAGCACGGGCTTCGCCGTCGCCTTGAAGGTGTTGCCGGCGCCGTCGTTCTCCTCGAGGAGGTGCTTGGCGCGCTCGAAGTTGACGTCGAACCCGTGAGTCTTCTTGAGCTCGTCCTTGATCCCGGGGATCTGCTCGATGACCGACAGCTCAAAGACCGACTGGGCGTTGTCGGTCACCGGTCCGTAAGAGTCGACCGCGATCGTGACCGGGCCCATCCCGAGAAACCCGAACGCCACCAGACCGAAGCAGAAGACCGCGGGCGCGATCATGAGGCCGGAAATGGCCGTGGCGCCGACGAGGTAGGCGATCCCCATGAGCGCCATGATCGCGAGACCGAGCCAGTAGGCGCTGAAGTTCCCGGCGACGAGGCCGGACAGGATGTTGAGCGACGCGCCCCCCTCGCGGGACGACGTCACCACCTCGTGGACGTGGGCCGACTCGACCGACGTGAACACCTTGACGAGCTCGGGGATGATCGCGCCGGCGAGGGTGCCGCACGTGATCACGGTCGACAGCTTCCACCAGAGCGTTCCGTCGCCGAGGTTCGGGATCATCAGGTACGAGACGATGTAGGTCAGGACGACCGAGACGATCGAGGTGAGCCACACGAGACGCGTGAGCGGCGCCTCGTAGTTCATCTTGTCGGCCTTCTCGTACTGCCCCTTGGCCAGCGCCTCGTTGACGAAGTACGAGAGGCCGGAGGCGATGATCATCATGACGCGCATGGTGAAGATCCAGACGAGGAGCTGGACCTGGACCGTCGGCTCCTTGACGGCGAGCAGGATGAACGAGATGAGCGCCACGCCGGTAACGCCGTAGGTCTCGAATCCGTCTGCCGAGGGCCCGACCGAGTCGCCCGCGTTGTCCCCGGTGCAGTCGGCGATGACGCCGGGGTTGCGGGCGTCGTCTTCCTTGATCTTGAAGACGACCTTCATGAGGTCGGCGCCGATGTCGGCGATCTTCGTGAAGATGCCGCCCGCGATGCGCAGCGCCGCCGCGCCGAGCGACTCCCCGATCGCGAAGCCGATGAAGCAAGGGCCCGCGTACTCGCCGGGAACGAAGAGGAGGATGCAGAGCATGATGAACAGCTCGACCGAGATGAGCGCCATGCCGATCGACATCCCCGCCTTGAGCGGGATCGCGTAGCAGGGGTAGGGCTTGCCGCGGAGCGACGCGAACGCCGTCCGCGAGTTCGCGAACGTGTTGATCCGGATGCCGAACCACGCGACGCCGTAGCTGCCTGCGATGCCGATGAGGCTGAAGAGCAGGATGATGACCGTACGGCCCAACGAGAAGTGCTGCAGGAAGAAGAAGTAGATGAAGATGATCGCGCCGATGAACAGCTCGAGGATCATGAGGAACTTGCCCTGCTGCGTCAGGTACGTCTTGCAGGTCTCGTAGATGAGCTCCGAGATCTCGAGCATCGACTTGTGGACGGGCATGTTCTTGAGCTGGGTGTAGATCATCAGGCCGAAGCCGAGGCCCAGCGCCGAGACGACGAGGCCGACCATGAGCAGCGTCCGGCCGTTCGTCCCACCGAAGAAGCTCACGGTGCCGAGGTCCGGCAAGTGGAGGTTCGCCTCTCCGCCCGCGTGCTCCTGCGCCAGCGCCGGCAGCGGCGCCGCCAGAGCGATGGCGATCATCGCCATCGGTATGAGGGCGACGAGCCCTCGCATCCATCCCTTCGTGATCATCTCCACCTCTCTCCTCGGCTCGCGTGCAGCCACATAGCCCCGCCCGCTCTCGCGGACGGGATCGAGTTTTGGAGGGGTTGGCCGCCCGCCGAACGGCGAACGCTTCAGCGCCCTACGCTTTCCCCCCGGAAGGCAGGAAGCCGGGGGGTTATACCAGCATGCCGGTCTTTTTGTCGACGCGGCCCCCGTTTTGTGGCGTCTTTGGCGATGGACGGAACGACCGCCCCTGTGCGAGGGTAGCGGGCCCATGCGCGTGAAGGTCTGCGGAATCTGCCGGGTCGAGGACGCCCTCGCCGCCGCCGATGCGGGAGCCGATGCCGTCGGCTGCCTCGTCGGGCTCGACCGGCCGTCGCCGGAGCAGGTGACGGCCGCCGCGGCGCGCGCGTTGTTCTCCGTCCTGCCGCCGTTCGTCGCGCGCGTCCTCGTCACGCACAAGACGACGCTCGCCGAGGTCGCCGACCTCGTGCGCGAATCGACGGCGACCGCCGTTCAGCTCCACGGCGACTTTCCCCTCGTCGCCATCCCGGCGCTCCGCGAGGCGGTGCCGTTCGCATCGATCGTGAAATGCGTCCACGTCACCGGGGAAGAAGCGATCGCCGCGGCCTCGGCCGCCGCGCGCGTGGCGGATGCCATCCTCCTCGACACGAAGGCCCGCGGCCGCATCGGCGGGACCGGCAAGACGCACGACTGGTCGATCAGCGCGCGGATCGCCCTGAGCATGGTGAAACCGGTGATCCTCGCCGGCGGCCTGAACCCGGACAACGTCGCCGAGGCGATTGCGCGTGTCCGTCCGTTCGGCGTCGACGCCAACTCGGGCACGCGCGCAACCCCCGGCGCCAAGGACCACGCGAAGATCCGCGCCTTCGTCGCGAACGCCGTGAGGACATAGGGACATTCTGCTTTTCTTACACAGAGGGGACAGCTTCCGAAACTCTGTACTTCGAGTTTCGGAAGCTGTCCCCTCTGTGTAAGAAAAGCAGAATTT